>JAEWHQ010000180.1 GCA_023387715.1 Pseudomonadota bacterium
TTGCAAATGCTCACCCGCAATCCGCTCGCAGGCCCCGGGCTCACCGGTGCTACTGCCGGTGCAGTAACGCCGATTGTATTTTGCTTTGTTTATTTACCTGCAATTTCCTCTGTCTATTATCCGTTTATCGGCATGGCAGGCGCATTAACAGCCTCCGCCATAACCCTGTTGATTGCCGGTCACGGACAAAACAACCCGTTACATCTGGCACTTGGCGGCATCAGTATTTCACTCTTTTTAAATGCCCTCACCACCTATCTCATTCTGGCAAGCGGTGCGCAGGTTCCCTCGCTGTTATTCTGGCTGACAGGTGGCTTGCAAGGGCGCTCATGGCCACAACTCACCCCCATGCTGCCATGGGTTTTCATTGCCGTTTGCGGCACATTTTATTGCCGGCGCGTGCTTGAATTATTGTCCCTTGATCCGCAAGTTGCAGCTAGCATGGGTTTAGACATCAGGTTTTGGAAGCCGTGCCTGTTGATTTTAGCCATTCTGCCTGTTGCAGGCATTGTGCCGGTAGCAGGGCCTGTGGCTTTTGTCGGGCTGGCAGCCCCGCATATTGCGCGGCTTTTAAGCAAAAACAATCAAACACAAACTCTTATTCTATGTATTTTTCTCGGCGGCTCTATGGTCAGCCTTGCTGATATTGTTGCCCGCACCATCGCCGCCCCGCAAGAACTCCCCGTTAGTATCATCACTGCTTTAATCGGTGGCCCCGTCTTTATTTATCTGGCGCAAAAACGCTCAATTTCATCGACGGAAAATAGCCGATGAATCAGCCAAAACAACAAATATGGCTGTTTAGCTTTTGGGTTTTTCTTGCGCTGGCAACACCGTTTATCGCCGTATTTTTAGGCGTTGCAGATATCCCGTTCACAGATGTCTGGAAGAGTATCAGTGGCACCGGTTCAGGGCACACGCAATCCATCATTCTTGACATCAGGCTACCGCGTATCATCACCGGTGCATTAAGCGGTCTTCATCTGGCTGTAGCCGGATTGATCCTGCAAAATATCACCCGCAATCCGCTGGCCGATCCCTCGATTATGGGCATTTCACAAGGTGCCACTTTTGCAGTCAGCCTGTTTTTACTGCTGACCATGTCGCAAGATTATCATGGCTCGGCAGCATTGCCGGTTATACCCCTTCACTATTTACCATCCGTTGCGCTCATTGGCGGATTATTGGCCGGATTTATCATTTATTGTCTCGCTATCCGTTCCGGTCTGTCGCCTTTACGGCTCACTTTATGTGGCATTGCGGTGGGTGCCGTTCTGCATGCGCTTGCCATTGGCCTCCTTGCCGGATGGGGATCAAACCGCATGGAAGTGATGCTGGAATGGCTGGCTGGCAGTCTTTATGCCCGCAGCTGGGAGCATGTACGCACACTGCTACCCTATACATTAATTGGTCTCGGAGCATTGTTTTTCCTGCACAGACCGCTTGAACTGTTAAAACTGAATGCAGAAAGTGCGGCTTCATTCGGCCTTGCCTATCAAAAACATTTGACCCTTGCGCTTGGCCTTGCATGTCTTCTTGCCGCCAGTGCTGTCGGAACGGTTGGCCCTATCAGTTTTGTCGGTCTGGTTGTCCCGCATCTTGCCCGCCTTTTAGCGCGCAAAAATCCGCAAATGATCTTCAGCTTCACCATCCTGATTGGCATAATCAGTGTCACGACCGGCGATCTTTTAGCACGCATGATCGGTCAGGCGGAAGAAATTCCCGTTGGTGTGATGACAGCCTTTTTCGGCGCACCGCTTTTTATTCTGTTACTGCGCAAAACCCGTTGAGATATCATGCACTTAAATTGCCATCATCTGACTGTTCATTATAAAAACCGTAAAGCGCTCAACGCATTTAACTTGCAGCTGAACAAAGGCGAAATCTGCACATTAATCGGCCCCAATGGTTCGGGCAAAAGCACTGCACTTCGAACAATCGCCGGACTAATCAAGCCCGATACAGGCCATGTGGATTTAAATGCCATATCACTTCAATCTTTGCCGCGACGGATGCTGGCGCGCAAGCTTGCCTTTTTACCGCAAAATCCTGCTGCACCTGATGAAATGAAAGTCGCACAACTGGTGCGCCAAGGGCGTTTTTCTCATGTCGGCCTGTGGCAGGCTTATCAACAAAAAGACGAGGACGCTATTCAATGGGCATTGCAAAGCACAGGTTTGGCTGGCTTTGGTGAGCGTTTTTTAAACGAGCTTTCAGGCGGCGAGCGCCAACGAGCATGGATTGCGGCAGCGATCGCACAAGAAGCAGAGGTTTTGCTGCTTGATGAACCAACCAGTTTTCTCGACATTGGCTATCAGGCCGAAGTACTTGATCTGGTTTATAAATTAAGCCGCGAGCGCGGCACAACCATTATCATGTCAATCCATGATATTAATCAGGCGATGGCGATTTGTGACCGCATCACCTTGCTGAAAGCAGGCCAGCAAATTTTTAACGGCACACCACATCGATTGGCACAAAGCGGATTGATTGAAGAAACCTTCCGCATTAAGGGAAAATTTGTCTCCATCAGAGCTGATGCCCCGCCACATTTTGATGTCGACTGGCTAAACCATTGCCTTAAAATGTAGCGGTGACAATCACCGTATCCGCATAAGAACCTGCTGCCGGCATTTGTCCTTGCTTGGCAAGCAACTCGGCACAAACCTGATAATTATCAATCATATTGACCATATTACCCGTTCCGCTGAGCGTGGATTTATCATTCCACTCCAATTTACAGCCCGGCTGCAGCAAGCGATATGGCAATAAGTCATTGTTGCTTTTCATATGAGCTACGTCTTGCCGGACATTCGATCCTTTATTGATGCTGATCGTATAGGGCGTTTGTTCTGTGCAGCGAATGCCGATATTACCATAAGCACGGATGGATTTATCGCCAAGCCCAAGCGCCAGCGCATCTTTCTTACCAAAATCAATGTCGAGAAAATTTTCCAACTGACAGTTTTTTAAAACCGATGCACTGACATTAAAATGACTGATGATTGTCCCATCCGCATCCGCCATGCCATTATCACAATCACCATTAAGCTGCTGACCAAATTTATAGCGCGTCACCAGTTGATAAGACGTATTATAATGCCCTGCACGCACATGATCTTGTTGCTGCCGGTTCAGATAACTGAGCATCAATTGCTTTGAAGCGACAGTTGCCGGAGCAGACGGCGACCAAGTGCTGACATAATGCACCCAACCCGCAGTAGCACCAGCCTCCCGCCAATCTGTAAGCACCCGCGTTTCATTATCTTTAAGCTGCATTTTCCAAGCCAAACGGGCATTGTCATGTCGTGTTTGGTAAAATCGCCCGCTATATTTCTTGCTCAAATCTGCCTGCAAAGGCTGGATATAGCTACAAAAGCGGATCACATCGTATTTTTGCGGAGAACTGCAGCTATATTCCACGGTCGCGCTGGCCGAGGCCATCTCATCGGCGACCATATCGATCTGCGTTTCGCCGAAATCAGTGATCGATTGAAGCGCACATGTACCACTTGCCGCCAAGACTGGCGCCTGAGGCACTGTCATCAGCAATGCCAGAGAAAAGATCACAAGCAACAGGCGCTTAACGGCATTTCTCACGGATGTGAAGAGTTTGTGCATTTGATTTATAAACATACGACACCGTCTATCTCCGGTAATCCACCCGATTTTTCCTGATAGCTAAAATTCGCGTGACAGCTTCCCAAGCCATCCGGCATGGTAATTGTAAGAAAGTTTTGACTGCTTAAATTCGTCAGCCAAACACGCCCGTCATACCCCATAACCGATGTTTTTTGACTATCATCCTGTATGACTTCCGAGCCAAGCGGCAAAGCATTTCCTGCCGCATCATGCACTATAACCGTTGCACCATTGATTTTATGCGCTCCAAAATCAACCGTCACGCCGGAACTATAAGCAGGCATAACAATGACTTGTGTTTCTTCCGGCTGTAAGTCGGCTGCTAATTTAGTCGGGTCAATTGTCAGCGTATTATTCTGATAAGATTGCAAATCAGGCACAAAAGCATGGCCGGATTGATTAGTCCTCGCCACCTGACGACCATTCAATAAAACCGGCATATCCGCACCGCCACCTTTGACAATAGCAAAAGCATCGCTCACCCGATTGACGAAAAAGATACCGCCGCCCGCTATGATCAAAGCGCCGTTCATGGTTGCGGTTACCCGCCCCTCTCCGCCTGCCTGATCAACCGATGCCGATAAAGAGCCAACACGGCTGCGATAATTGATACCTGCCGAACGACTGGACTGTCCGTTGAAACTCTCGCGATCTCTTAATGTCCAGCTCAGCGGAGCATCACCCCAATATGCAGATTTCGATAATACGGTGTCGATATTGTCTTTTGAAGCATTGACCGAAGCATTCATATTGCTTTTGCCCATCGGTATAGTCACACCGGCAAAAACACCAAAATTGCGATGCTTTTGCAAATCCGCATAGCCGCTGACATAAAGCGATATCCGGTCAAAAATTGTCCGCGACCAACCAAGATTAAGCAGGCTTGCATTATCAGCCTGTGTTTCGCCGCGCACGCGGGAATAATTGATGTTGAGGTAGGACGGATCAAACACAAGCGGAAACGCAACACCAACGCTCAAAACGCTGTTTGCGCGTGCGGATAAAGGTGCTTTGTCCCCTTGTTCACGGTCAACCACCAGTCCGATCGTATTATATTGGCCAAAGCTTTGGCTATAATTGGCGTAAAAAGAAACATTCTTATAGGCCGTGGAATAATCGAGCGATAAACGCCCGCCATTTTCGGCCTCGCCATATTGACGATAGTGACTGCCTGCAAAAGCCGCACTTACAGCCCCTAAACCACCAAGACTGGTGGCCAATCCGATCCCGCCATTCCATAAACCACGAATAGCCTCCACATGCCCCTCAAGGGTTAATTGATTGCTTAAACCATAGCGGAGGCTGAATGATCCTGCCGGATCACGAGCATAATCAAATGAACTCTCACCGTAGCGTAAGCGCGGAAAACCAAGCTCGGCGGAAAAATCCAAAACGCCTTTGCCCAGCATATTGGCATTATAAAAATAACGGTGCCGGGTGCGGATTTCACGCCCCAATGCATCGCGCAACACAATGCTGGCATCGCCTCTATTCATGAAAGGAAGACCGCTAAAATCAAAAGGTCCGGCTGGCACATCGCCTGAATAAACTTTGATATTATTGAGATAGAGGTCAAGCGTCGATGGCACGGAAGTTGTTCCTGCCAGACTTGGCACAGGCGCTGTGACTAAATCCGGTCTCAGATCAAAATTACGTCTGATCTGCACCCCGCCAAAGCGCCAGGATGATGCCCAGCCCAAACCGCCTGAAACGCCATCGCCTAATTGATAGGTTATTGCCCGCTCCGGATCTGTATACCGCCACGCACTATCCAATCGGGTTATATCGCGCCCAAGTACATCTTTTTCATCAAAGTCCGGATTAAACCGCCCTAAAGCCGTTGTCGAGAACACGCCAAATGAAGAAACAAAACGCGCGTCAAAACTGCCGCTAAAATTTTTATGCGAGGACGCGCCCCATCCGGTGGCCCCATGAATTGTATAGTTTAGAATAAATGCCGGACTAACATGCAGATTTGAAAAATCAGGTTTTCCCCGCCTCTGTCCAATTTCTATCTTATTAGGGATGCGGGCAGCATCAACAGCTTGAAATAATATCCGCTGCCCTTCTTCATCATAGCGCCATGAAACACCTGACAAATTGTCGAGATTAATAAGCCCATCTTTATTCATCAGCCGATTATCCGGTTTCAAACCCGCTAATTGCAGTTCAGCAGGTTTTGCTTGTATTTTTCCGTTTGGCTCACGTTTAAAAGCCGCCAAAATACCAGTCGGATGTTCATTCATGACAACCTCAAGGATGAGGTCTTGTATTGGGGGTATGGTGGTTATTTGTTCTTGTGCCTGAGCAATCTGGGTGCCTGCAACAAGCAGACACCCAAGTAAGGGAAAGGCGCTGTTTTTAACCTCCAGATACCACCGCAGTTGCTTTAACCGCATAATCGTCCCCTTTGGCTGTAATTGTCAGCTGATCGCCTTGCTTGACCTTGCCGGCCTTTGCCTCCCATTGCACCGTGCTGCCGGCAAGAACATAGCCATTAAGGCCACTCCCAAAGCTGACTTTTTTATTACCGGTAACAGCCATTAAATTGGCAATTTTTGCGTGGCGTGTTCCGGTATTCGTAGCCGTAATTTGTACGTTTTTACCATGCTGACGTACTTTCCATTGTAAGTCGCTCGCAGCCGCCCGCTCAGAAAAGA
>JAEWHQ010000387.1 GCA_023387715.1 Pseudomonadota bacterium
AAGAATGGCAAAGGTCATCAGCTGCGCCACATTGGCGGCCAGCAGGCTGCCGCTTGACGCAGCATAAGAAAGCAACATCTGACCCAATGGTCGTGATGGCTTCTTAACCTTGGCTGATTGATTTTGCCCCAAGCTGAATTCCCTTAATGGCAGTGGCTTTAATTTTTTATATCCTGCTCGCCTCGTGGCAGTGAAGCTTTACTCTTTGTTCTGATCTTGTGGCTTATGATAGTTTTCAATCTATCGTCAATTGGTTCCTTCACGCTTTTCACTATAGCGTTTGCAAAATGGAATGGAATAATGGTCAGGCAGGACGACGCGTGACAAGACAGCTTCTTAATTTTAATGACTGGTCTGACCGGGTTTCAGACCGGATGATGCGTTATTTCCCACGCCGCAGACTGGATGTTCGCTTGGAACAACCGGTTGTGTCTTTTACTTTTGACGATGTGCCGCATTCGGCAGTGCGTAGCGGCGCTACGCTTTTAGAGCGCTATAATGCGCGCGGCACTTTTTATATTGCCGGTGGCCTGCAAGATAAGATGCAAGGCGAGATGCGGATGTTTTCGCCCGCCGATGTGCAATATCTGGCGCGTGCCGGACATGAAGTGGCGTGCCATAGTTTTTCACACCGAAAAATGAGCAAGCTTTCGCGTGAAATTTTGGAGCGTGATCTGGCGCGCAACAAAGCCTATCTTGATAGTTTGGCGCCGCAAGAGGGCAGGCTTCGCAATTTTGCCTATCCGTATAATGCCCCAAAATGGCGGGCGCGAAACTTATTGGCTGACCGGTTTAGTTCTTGTCGCGGTGCCGGCAATCAGATTAACCGCGGACGGGTCAATCGTGATTTTTTATATGGTGTGGAAATCGGCGGTGCGGATGCAAAATTCAGCACGCTTTCTTCCTATATTGAAGATGTTGCAAGAAATCCGGGTTGGCTGATTTTCTTCACGCATGATGTGGATGATAATCCAAGCCCCTATGGCTGCACACGGGATTTGTTTGAAAAGCTGGTGGCATATGCTGCCGAAAAATCCTGCCTCATTCTACCGGTCAGAGATGCGATGGCTTTGTTGCAGGGACAAAACAAAGAATGAAGAAGGTGCCGCAGACACTTCTTGCGATTAATAATTATTTTTATCGCCGTGGTGGCGCGGAAACTTTATTCTTTGAACATATGCAGCTTTTCAATGATGCTGATTGGCGTGCCATTCCTTTTGCCATGCAGCATCCTGAAAATTTGCCCTCTGATTATGCGTCCTATTTCGTGAGCGAAATTGAATATGGCCGCCGTCTCTCTTTGAGCCAAAAATTATCACAGGCCGCGAAAGTCATCTATTCACGCGAAGCACAGCGTAATATCGAGCGCCTTATCGAAGATGTGCGCCCCGATATTGCGCATGCGCATAATGTTTATCATCATCTCTCTCCGGCCATTTTTCCGGTGCTGAAGAAGGCCGGTATCCCGACCGTAATGACAGCGCATGACCTAAAACTTGCCTGTCCTGCCTATAAAATGCTGAGCCATGATCAGATTTGCGAGCGCTGCAAGGGCGGACGGATTTATAATGTGGTACGACAGCGCTGCATTAAAGATTCCGTGGCGCTTAGCGGTTTGGTATTCTTAGAAACATTGGTGCATCGAAGCCTTGGGCTTTACCGTGATAATCTGGATCGCATTATTGTTCCAAGCCGGTTTTACCGCGAAAAACTGATTGAATGGGGCTGGCCGCAAGACAAGCTGGTTTATATACCGAATTTCGTTGATCTTAATCTGGCGCGTGCGCCTTTAAGGAACAGCGATTATTTTCTGTATGCCGGAAGATTGTCGGAAGAAAAAGGACTGGTAACACTCATTGAAGCGGTGGCCGCAAGCAAACAAAGATTGCTGATTGCCGGTTCCGGTCCCTTGGAGCAGCAGCTTAAACAATTAGTCGCAAAGCTTCAGGCGGATGTCGAATTTGTAGGACATTTGCAAGCGGATCATTTACATCGCACAATCAACGGCGCAACGGCGCTTGTCTTGCCATCGCAATGGTATGAAAATGCGCCGCTGAGTATTTTGGAAGCTTATATTTTGGGAGTGCCGGTCATCGGCAGCAGGATTGGCGGCATACCGGAACTCGTGCGTGTTGGGGAAACCGGCCTGTTGGCAGAGCCTGGTAATGTGCAGGATCTGGCCGAGAAAATCGCGATGATGGCAGGGTTTACCGCGCAAAAACGTGGCGCAATGGCAGTTGAGGGAGCGCAGTGGGTGCGTGAGGTTTTTTCAAGCATACAATATAAAAACGCGATGCTTGATCTTTATGCGTCACTTGAAAGCCGCTGATGAGGGCAGACGTGGCGCGTAAACGTATTTTTATGGTTGGTTTGCGGGGCATTCCTGATGTGCAGGGCGGCGTGGAAAAACATGTCGAAGCTTTAAGCCAGCTATGCACCGATAAAGGCTATGATGTTAGGGTTATCGGGCGGCGGAATTACTTAAAGCAAAAAACACCTTATCGCTGGCGCAATGTTTTTGTGGTGCCGCTTTATGCGCCGCGCTCGGAATATCTGGAAGCGATCATCAATAGTTTTGTGGGTGTGTTTTATGCCGCAAAACATAAAGCGGATATTTTGCATATTCATGCTATCGGTCCGGCATTAATAGCGCCGTTGGCACGGGCTCTGGGCTTAAAAGTGGTGGTGACGCATCACGGTTTTGACTATGACCGGCAAAAATGGGGCGCAGTCGCGCGCAAAGTTTTGAAGCTTGGCGAATATATGGGCATGAAATATAGCAATGCCCGCATTGCCGTATCGCGCAATATCGCTGCCACGATGCAAAAGCGCTACGGCGTTGAGGCGGCCTATATCCCCAATGGTGTTGCGGTTTTTGAAGGTCGCGCAAATACCGGTTATCTGAAGAAATTTCAGCTCACTCCCGACAATTATCTGATTAATGTCGCGCGGATTGTGCCGGAAAAGCGCCAGCTTGATTTAATTAATGCCTATGCGGATTTAAACCGGCCGGATATTCCATTGGTGCTGGTTGGCGGTGGTAATGAACATTCTGATTATTACAGGCAAGTGGCTGCGCGTGCCGGTGAAGTGTCCGGTGTAATCATGACTGGCGCTTTAGCGGGCGAAGAGCTCGCCGCTATTTTTTCCAATGCTGGCATGTTTATTTTGCCGTCCAGTCATGAGGGTATGCCGATCGCATTGCTGGAAGCATTGCATTACGACATGCCGGTTCTGGCCAGCGATATTGTGGCTAATAAAGAAATAGGGCTTGAGGATGAGTGCTATTTTCCGCTTGGGGATATTGTGGCACTGACCCGCGCACTGGAAAGGCAACTCATGGCCGCCAAAACGGCGACAGGCAATGTTGCAGAGCGCACCAAACTACAGCACGATTTCAGCTGGGATCATATCGCTGATCAGACTTGTGCGATTTATGAAAAAGTTTTGATGGATAGCAAACAATAAAAAACCACATCAGCGAAGTACATGATGTGGTTTTTCAATTTGTATTTTTAAGCCAGCTTAGCGGGCGCGACGGCGCTCTGAAGATGGCTGATAAGCAAGTTTGGCGTGATAAGCGCAATAAGGGCTGCTTTCACCGGATTCATGACCGCAGAAGTGAAACTCTTCCGACAATGGATCGCCAAGCGGCCATTTGCAGGTGCGCTCGGTGAGCTGCAACAAAGTCAGCTTGCGTGAGATTGGAATAACCACATCGGACGCAGGCTTCATAACCGGTTCGGCAATGGCAGTATCGGCTTCATATTCCATTTGCAGTGCTGCAGCGCCAACTGTCTTGGTGACGGTCGGGCGCACAGGTGCCTGTGTATGTATATGGGCTGCGGTTGCTGCCGGTGTTACCGGCGGGGCTGCCGGTCTTGGTGGCGCGGAGGCTGTAACGCTCGGTGCCGGAGCCACTTTCTTGCTGCGCGGGGCAGCGGTGGTGGTTTTTCCGCGACCTGACAGTTTCAACCGATGCACTTTGCCGATGACCGCATTGCGGCTCACACCGCCAAGCTGTGCAGCGATCTGGCTTGCGCTGAGGCCTTCACTCCACAGTTTTTTCAGAACTTCGACGCGCTCGTCTGTCCAGCTCATCGCCATAGGCTCCAATCGTTATTTGTTAGCCGGAATACATCAGCATGCAACAGGATACATCCTGCCTGCATCGCCATTCACTTCCGGGTGACTAGGTCCGCCTTACGAAATCTAGTTTTACTTAACCTTCAAGTTACAATACTGAGCTCGACCATGACAAGGCTCTCGCTGCTCAGCTGATTTGCTTTTCAGGGTTTTCCCCAGATAGGTTGTCAAGTACTATTTTCGCATAGGCATTTAAAAGTGTTCGTTGCATCACGGCCAGACCACTTCGCCTTGAAGGCGCTGCCGGTCTGACCATGACAATATCTGGTCTATATAGCGATTTAGATGCAAATTGCTATCTCTATGACAAGAATATAACTACAACTAAAGCAGAATGTTGCAAAAAAACCTTATAATTGCGACGAAAATCAGTACCTTTTAGTGCAAGATTGATTGACTTTTTATATCTGGCACCCAATATTCGTTACCTTATTCTGTGGCTGATGTCCGGTGGTTAAAGCCAGATATGTAATCTATGGAAAACTTGTGTAATTGATAGCTTGTCGAATCCGATTTTAAAGTCAATTATGCAAATGCCGCCCGAGGGCGGCTTTTTAGTTTCATCAGCGTGAAAGACGTTGATTTAAACCATGATCCCGGATTGCCATAATGGCCTTTCGGAATTGGATCGTATATTATAACCGTTAGAGGCTTATGGAGGCCCTACTTAGATGACCGACGCAACCGTACACCCGCTTTACGAAACCTATAATCGTGCGGCTCTGCGTTTTGAGCGAGGAGAGGGCATTTGGCTGATTACCGATAAGGGTGAGCGCTACCTCGATTTTGCTGCCGGTATTGCTGTCAACGCACTCGGCCATAACCATCCGCATCTGGTATCAGCGCTGAAAGATCAGGCAGACAAATTATGGCATGTATCGAATATTTATGAAGTGCCGGGTCAGGAAAAACTTGGCAAGCGTCTGACTGAAAATACATTTGCTGACCGTGTTTTCTTCACCAATAGCGGTGCGGAAGCAATCGAATGCGCGATCAAAACCGCGCGTCGTTATCATTTTGTCAATGGCCAGCCGGAACGCTACCGCATTGTGACTTTTGAAGGTGCTTTCCACGGCCGTACATTGGCAACGATTGCCGCTACCGGTCAGGAAAAATATCTGGAAGGTTTTGGCCCTAAAGTTGATGGCTTCGATCAGGTGCCTTTTGGCGATGAAAAAGCATTGAAAGCTGCCATCACCAATGAAACTGCCGGTATTTTGCTGGAGCCTGTGCAGGGCGAGGGCGGTTTGCGTCCGTTCACCGATGAAATGCTGCGTGCTATCCGTAAGCTTTGCGACGACAACGGCATTTTGTTGATTTTTGATGAAGTTCAAAGCGGTGTTGGCCGTACAGGCCGCTTGTTTGCGCATGAATGGGCAGGCATCACCCCTGACATTATGGCGATTGCCAAGGGCATCGGCGGCGGTTTCCCGCTTGGCGCATGTCTTGCAACGGCTGAAGCCTCCAAGGGCATGACAGCGGGCACTCATGGCACCACCTATGGCGGTAATCCGCTGGCGATGGCAGTGGGCAATGCGGTGCTTGATGTGATGTTGGATGAAGAATTTCTGCCGCATGTGCAGAAAATTGCTCTCATTTTGAAACAGGGCTTTGCCTCTTTGATCGACCGTTTCCCGAATATTGTGTCGGAAGTGCGCGGTCGTGGTCTTTTGATTGGCCTTAAATGCGTTGTGCCAAACACAATGCTGCTGCAGGCCGTGCGTGATGAACATATGCTGGCAGTGACTGCCGGTGATAATGTG
>JAEWHQ010000389.1 GCA_023387715.1 Pseudomonadota bacterium
TAAAGGCTGAAAATCCCATCGAGCCTGCGCAAGTTGGCTCAAAATATCTAGCTTATATTCTCTTCACTTCCGGCACCACAGGCATGCCAAAAGGTGTGATGATTTCGGCAGGCTCACTTAAAAGCTATTTAGATCAAAGCCGGTCATGGACAGCACTGACGCCAGAAGATCGCATGGCGGAAACATGTGATGTTACTTTTGATCTCAGTGTCCATAATTTGTTTTTATGTATCGATGCAGGCGCATCTCTACATATCTTCTCGGCGCTCGAAATGCTGGCACCAAGCCGCTTTATCCGCGAACGTTCCATTACCGTTTGGATGTCAGTGCCTACCCTTGCAGCCATGATGCGCAAAAGCGGCGCATTGAAAGCAGACAGTCTGCCAAGCTTGCGCCTCTCAATCTTCTGTGGTGAACCATTGCCGCTCGCCACTGTTGAAGCATGGGCGCTAGCAGCTCCCAATGGCATAATCGACAATATTTATGGCCCGACAGAAGGTACGGTCATTTGCCTGCGTCAGCGCGTAGAAGCCACGCCGGTTGTGACTGAGGGGCGTGATATTATCGCCATCGGCACGCCATACAACACGATGCAGGTTGAGATTTTTAACGAAAACCAGCAAATATTGGGCTCCGGCCAAGCTGGTGAAATTGCACTGAGTGGTCCGCAGCTAGCTGAGGGCTACTTCAACTACGCCAATACCAATCAAACCGATCGTTTTCGTGATATTGACGGTCAACGCTGGTATCTGACCGGTGATTTAGGCATGCGTGATGAAAATGGTGTTTTTCATCATCTTGGCCGCACCGACAATCAGATCAAACTCAAAGGTAACCGCGTCGAACTGGAAGAAGTTGAAGCACATTTAAGAAAAGCAGCCCAAAGCGAAATGGTTGCTGTTGTTGCATGGCCAATCATTGAAAATTCTGCTCAGGGTCTGGTGGCCTTCTGCACAAGCGGCTTGACAGAAGAGGCTATAAAAACAGCTCTGCTTGACAGCTTACCCCGCTATATGGTGCCGGAAACTGTTTATATCCGAGACACACTGCCGGTTAATATCAACGGCAAAGTTGACCGCAAACAACTGCTTGAACAACTATAATCCACTAATCCATCTTCTAAAAAAATGAGTAAACTTCTATGTCTGCATCAGAATTTCAACAAATCAAAACATACATTCTCGGCGTTCTGACAACTTATAACATCCATAATGTTACGGATGATCAGGCGCTCTTCTCATCCGGCATGCTGGATTCACTGGCAGCAGTGCAAATTCTGACCCAGTTAGAAACAGATTTTAACATTGATCTGGCTGATGAGGATTTCGATATCAATCATATCGACAGTCTGCAGGCGCTGGAAAGTTTTCTAGCTTCACGTAAGAACTAAAGTTCTGAGCCCCTCTTTTTCCAAGTTTGAAACATGAAATTACGTGCAATTGAAATTGGTGAACTCGATCAGGCTGCCACATTGCTAAATGAAGGGTTCGATAAACGCTCTAAAGCCAAATGGCAGGCCAATTTGCGCGAGATGTTCAAGCATGCGGAAAATTTAGGCTATAATAGTATTGGTTATATTGCTTCCAATAAAGAAGGCAACTTCGGTATTTGTTTAGCGGTACCTCTGATACGTTCAGTTTATGAAGCAGAACCGGTTAAAACCATCAATATTGCAGCCTTTTATATGAAGCCGAAATTTGAATGGATGGCAGCGCTCTTTTTACGCCGTATCATGACTAATAGCGATGTTGATTATGTTGACGTTACCGCTTCAGCATCCATGCGCAAAGTAAACGCACTTTTGGGCTTTACCACATCTGCAATTGGCACACTTGTAATACCATTGGCTGCCTCCGCACTCCGTCCATTAAGTCGCGCCAAAATACGCAGTTATAATCCGCGCAACTCCTATTCCTTTTCTGCTGGTGTCACACAAGTGCTACAAGACCATCTTAAGTTAGGCTGCCGAGTTTTAACTATTGAGCGCGACGGTGAAAACCATCCGGTTATTCTTAGCCCTAAAAAACGTGGCAGTCTTGCCAGTGCACGGGTCATTTTAGCAAAAGATCGCAAGCTCATAGAAGAATCCATTGGCTCCCTTGCCCGATATTTACTGGCACGGGGTTTCTTTTTTCTTGAAATGGATGTGTTTGAGAAACCGGACTTATGGGAAAGCTCGCTGCGTAAGCGTTCTGCGCCAATTCAATCGACAATGCCAAAGACATCGGATGTGATTGACCATACCTATACAGAACTGGTTTTCGTGGACTAAAAGAAATTCATATACCCTCATAAAAAAAGCCCTTGGTAATGACTTCCAAGGGCTTTTCGTATTAAGGTAATCCGCAATCAGAATTTGGATGTCATGCTCACCCAAAGGCGACGACCTTCCATCGATGTATTGAAATCATCAACACCCACTTTTTTATCGAACAGATTGTAAACAGCTGCATTGAGCGTCACATGTTCGCTAAAGTCGTAAGTCGCGCCAATATCAAAAGTCATATAAGCATTATACTTATAAGCATTTGGCTTACCATTTTTACCATATGAATATGGCTTACCATTCGTACCTACACGTGCGCCTGCATTAATTTCAGAACCGTGATAATTAGCTGCAGTCCATGCAGAAAGACCTTCTACAGGCGTTGTCCAATCGGCACGAACATTAGCCATATGCTCTGGCGTACGGGTCAAAGGCAGGCCATCAAAATCGCCACCTTTCTGACGCGAATGTGTATATGTATAGCTTGCACGCATGCGGATATCGTCAGTAACATCCCAGTTTGCGGTCAGTTCAACACCCTGCATAACGGCATTGTCGATGTTATAGTTTTTCCACAAACGATAATTAGGGTCTTTATCCCAAAAAAGTGGATTACCATTGCTATCGGTTTCCATTCTATTGCTGATTTTGTCCTTAAAATCAGTATAGAAATAAGTTGCACCAAGCTGCAATCCATCCTGATTGTCCCATAGAGCGCTAAATTCATAGCTCGTGCTCTTTTCAGCCTTCAGGCTTTCATCGCCAATGATAACACCACAAGTTTTTCCTTCATAGCTACAGCCACCGCCACCGGTCGTATAAGCATAACCAGGTGCAATTGTGCGAATATCAGGAGCTTTAAAACCGGTAGAAATACCGCCTTTAAGGGTTACTTGTTCGGTCGCATGCCAAACGGCATAGGCTCGTGGAGACAAATGTGATCCATAGACTTCATGATCATCCATACGCAAACCACCGGTCAGCGAGAAGTCAGGTGTGATCCACCATTCATCTTCTGCGAACAATGCCCACTGACGAATACCAAATGTCTCATCGACTTCAGTGCGATGTCCTGGATTTTGGTCTGTCAGATGCGCATCAAAATATTGACCACCTGTGACAAGTGTATGCTGACCATAAAAATCAAATGGCGTTGTAAACTTTCCATCTAAAACGGAATTACGAATTTCAGGAATTCGTGAATTTTCTACGATATCCTTCTTATCTTTATCCCAACCCCAGCTTGTACGCTTTGCCCATTCTTGCTGGAAAGAGAACTCAGATGTTGTAGGCCCCCAACGACCAACATGGGTTACAGACCAATGTTTACGATCATTGTAGTTATAGCTTTTATGTGTGCCTGCTGCTTGGGTATAATCCGGATTGGCTTCACGACGCGCACGCGTTACACCACCTTCAAAAATAATATCATGATCTTCATTTGGCGTAAGGGTCAGTTTACCACTCAAGTCACCATCACGCTGTTCATGAACACCATCGATAAACTTGTCTTCCTTACGCTTCATGCCACGTCCCCACAATTGAAGACCGGCAACTTCCTTTACCAAAGGACCACTCGCGTAAAATGAAACCTGACCACTATTACCATAGTCTGATTTTTGCAAAGTACCATCAACAGTCACTTCACCATGCCATTCATCGGCAACTTTCTTCGTGATGATGTTAATAACACCACCCATCGCATCAGAACCATAGAGCGATGACATTGGTCCACGCACGACCTCAATACGCTCAATCGCTGAAGCTGGCGGAACAAAGCTCTGTTCAAGACCAGAAATATTACTATTCGTGCGAGCATCTCTTGTACTCTGACGCTTACCGTCGACCAAAATTAGTGTATATGCGCCCGGCAAACCGCGCATCATAATATCTTGACTGTTCGCACCACCAGTAACACTCACGCCTTGAACACTCGCCAAAGCATCGGTCAGATTACGGAATGAGCCCTTTTTGATTTCGTCTTGCGGCACGACCGTGATGCTGGCAGGAGCATCTTTCACATTTTGCTCAAAACCGGTTGCAGTCACAACGATCTGATCCAGCAGAATGCCGCTACCGCTGGACAACGACTGAGCAATTTCTTCTTCCGTCAGTGCAGGCTTCTTTTTAGCTGTCTGCGCTTGCGCGGTAACTGATAGGGACAACAAAGTACCAGCCAAAATTGTCCCGCAGGCAAACCACGAAAGATGGCGCAACTTCATCGAATTCAACAATGGCGAAACAGGCATCGCTACAGTTTTATGTCCCATTTTGGTCATTTCAATTGCTCTCTGTCATTAATATGAGTAATTAACTCCTATTAATTAGGTGTAGATACGGAGGTCAATTGCCATGATTCAAACTTATTTCAACATCAGGTTTTTGCAATTAACTATCCTGCGTGCTCCTACATCGATGAAATTTGTAAAATCAAATTTTATATCAAAGGCTTAGCACTGTGGCTGAAGAAAATAACACTAGCACTTTACCAACTTCGCGCTTAGGTCAGTTAAGGTTGTTGGTTGCGCTCGACACATTACTTGTTGTGGGTAGTGTCCAAAAAGCCGCAGTTGAAATGGGTTTAAGTGCGCCTGCGATGAGCCGTCTGCTTGCACAAATCCGCGAAGCTTTTGATGACCCCATCTTCATTCGCTCCGGTCGCCGTATGCTGCCGACACCGAAAGCCGAAGCTCTGCGCCTGCGTTTACGCGCGCTCTCCGTGGAAGCAGAAAATTTACTGAAACCAGAGCCTCAACAAGAAAATATTAGCGCTTGTGATGCATGGCGCTCTCAAGCACTTTTAACGGCGCCGCCATTATCACTCCGGAAACCTCTGCTCGATGGTCAACCATCCCCTCAACAGCTTGCGCAGCAGCTTGTTGACCTTACAC
>JAEWHQ010000004.1 GCA_023387715.1 Pseudomonadota bacterium
GCTCTGGTGGCAGCACTCGGGCCTTCACTGGCAACGGTTATTGTTGCACTCTCAATTGTTTACGCCCCGCGTTTAGCGCGTGTTGTGCGCGCCTCCACCCTGGTGATCCGCGAACTTCCCTATGTGGAAGCCGCTGTTTCGATGGGCGTTTCCACCCACAACATTATGATACGCCATGTTTTGCGCAATCTTTTATCGCCGATTTTGGTGCAAGGCACATTTCTGTTTGCCAGTGCCATGCTGGCCGAAGCAGGGCTTTCTTTCCTCGGCCTTGGTGTCAGCCCTGAAATTCCAACATGGGGCACGATGATTTCATCCGGCCGCCAATATGTCGGCCAAGCCGACTGGATGACTCTTTTCCCCGGCATCGCCATTATCTTGTCTGTGCTTTCGCTCCAAATGGTTGGCGACGGCTTCCGCGACCTTCTTGACCCCCGCCTTAAAAAGGACCTGTAATCACATGTGCGCGCAAACTCAAAAAAACGGCGCTTTGCTTATCACCAATGTTAAACCGGTGGCTTTTGGCCAGCATTCCCATCAAGGCGCAATTGACATTCTGATCGGCGAAGACGGTAAGCTTGCCAAAGTGGGCAAAGATCTGCCTCGCGCTGACATTACCAATATCGTCGAGGGCAACGGCTCGTTTATTTCACCGGGCTGGGGTGATCTGCATGCGCATGTCTGGCATGGCGGCACCGATATTTCCGTGCGCCCTAATCTGTGCGGTGTCCAGCGCGGTGTCACCACCATTGTTGATGCCGGTTCTGCCGGTGAAGCCAATTTTCATGGCTTCCGCGAATATATTATCGAACAATCGCGCGAACGCATTAAAGCATTTTTGAACTTAGGTTCAATTGGCCTTGTGGCTTGCAACCGTGTCAGCGAATTAAGCGATATCCGCTCGGTCGATATTGACCGTATCGTTGCCTGCTATCATGAAAACCGCGACCATATTGTCGGGCTTAAAGTGCGTGCCAGCCATGTGATTACCGGTTCATGGGGTGTTACACCGGTTAAACTGGGCAAGAAAATCGCCAAAATTCTGAAAATCCCGATGATGGTGCATGTTGGCGAGCCACCGGCACTTTATGACGAAGTGCTGGAAATTTTAGGCCCGGGTGACATCATCACCCATTGCTTCAACGGCAAAGTCGGCAGTTCCATCATTGAAGATGAAGACCTGTTTGAACTGGCAGAGCGCTGCGCCGGTGAAGGTATCCGCCTTGATATCGGCCATGGCGGTGCATCCTTCTCCTTCCGCGTAGCAGAAGTGGCGATTGAACGCGGCCTGCTGCCGTTTTCAATCTCTACCGATGTGCATTTACGCAGCATCAACCAGTCAGTCTGGGATTTAAGCACCACTATGTCGAAATTGTTAAGCGTTGGCATGCCATTTGATAAGGTCGTGGAAGCCGTTACCCATGCCCCTGCCGAGGTTATCCGTTTATCCATGGATAATTTGCTCGAAGCGGGTGCACGCAGTGAGTTTACGATTTTTGATCTCAATGACTCTGATCTGCAAGTGGTGGATTCCCTTGGTGCACGCGCAGCGCTTACCAAATTGTTCGAACCACGCATGACAGTGCTTGGCACCGATATTTTTGAGGCAGGCCGTTATCAGCCTGACATGGTCGAATGTGTCGATCACAGCCACGGTTTCAGCTACCGTTAAAAATTTTGCATGAGGTGCGGCTACCCGCAGCCGCACCTTTAAAAACAACAGTTTACAATGAAGACAAGTGACTGCTTGCTTCCCAAACAGTTCAGGGGCAGATGTGTCGAACCATATGAAGCCAATCGGTAACAATAATGCAGCAAGCCCCTATGACCGGCTCGCAGCATTAGGCATTCAATTGCCGGATGCACCGCCACCCATTGCCAATTTTGTCACTCATGTGCTGGAAGGCAATATTCTTTATCTTTCCGGTCAGGGCCCGCGCGAGGCAGACGGCACACTTCACACCGGCAAAGTCGGCATCGATCAGGATGTGGATGCGGCTTACAATCATGCCCGTCTTACCGGCATAAATTTGCTTGCCGTGATGCATCATGCGCTGGGCGACCTCACCCGCATCAAGCGGGTGGTAAAGCTTTTCGGCATGGTCAATGCCGAGCCGCATTTTGAAGATCATCCGCGCGTTATCAATGGCTGCTCTGACCTTTTCATTGATGTGTTTGGTGATCGCGGCCAGCATGCACGTTCCGCCGTCGGCTTCGGCTCTCTTCCGGGTAATATTACCGTCGAGATCGAAGCCATCGTGGCACTGCACGATTGAGAGGCTGAACGATTAATGCTTACGCCAGCCCATCACCGTTTCAATCTTTTCAGCCGAGCGCTGAACGCTGCCGGTATAAAGCTCGGTATTATCCATCAGCTTTTGCTCGGGCAGCACGATCGAAATCGTGGCAACGCAAGCTCCCTGCTCATCACAAACAGGAGCTGCGATACAGGCAACGGCATAATCGGATTCACCCGCCTGCACCGACAAACGCTGGCTGAAAGCACGCACCGCCCCCTCGGACAAAATTTTAGGGTCTGTATCTGCTCTGCCGGTTGGCGACGGGGACGCGCAACGCTTGAAAATTTCCAGGCGCTCATGGTCGCTCATATGACCGACAAGCAAACGCCCCGATGCTGTCCAGTTAAGCGGAACACGGGTTCCCACCCGCGACGTCACCTGAAAATGACCCGGCCCATCGGCCATCGCCAGCACCTGCATATGATCGCCGTCCAGCCCGCAAAGCTGAATAGTTTCGCCGATATCACGGCAAAGGTCGTGCATTTCACTGGTCGCGACACTCAAAAAGTCAAGCGAGCGTGCATAAGCCAGACCATAATGATAAAGCCTGTCACCCAGCCACAACAGCCCTTCGCTGTTGCGCGACAACAGTTTTTTTTCCACCATATCATCAACAATAACGTAAACCGTGGACAAAGGTGCGCCAATGGCTTTGGCAATCATATAAGCGCCGCTTGGGCTGCCATGTTCATAGAGAAAATCCAGCACCTGCAACACGCGGTCAATCCCGCTGACACGGGAGCGGCGTGATGGTTCTTTTTTCTCAACCGCAGTTTTATTCTCCGGAGCCGCTTTGGTCACTGATGCTGACATTTTGGTGTTCATTTTCTGGCTCCGTCAATCGTTCAAGCACATTCAGGCTTATCATTCGTTTTTTATCCCGAATGATAAAAGCACTCACACAGCATTTCACAATTATGAAGTCAATTCCAGTGCTAGGGAATAAAGAAATTTCAAAATTTCTTTTCCCCGCATTGATGACCGGAGGCTCCCATGGCTGAAACAAATCTGCATCAAATATTAGGTTTGCGCAATATTATCAATGTCTCCGGCACGATGACAGGGCTTGGTGCTTCCATCGCCCTGCCGGAAGTAGCTCAAGCCATGGCGGAAATTTTACCGCAATTTGTCGAGATGAATGACCTGCAACGCAAAGCAGGCAAAGTCATTGCCCGTTTAACCGGCGCAGAAACAGGCTTTGTGACAGCGTCTTGTTCTGCCGGTATCAGCATGGCAGTCGCCGGTGCCATCACAGGCGATGATCTATCGGCTATTGAACTTCTGCCAGAAACGAAAACGGCAAAAAGAGAAATCATCGTGCAGATGGGGCATGTGGTAAGCTATGGCGCGCCCGTCGATCAGGCCATTCGTATCGCCGGTGGCAAGCCGGTGCTGATCGGGCAAGCAACGACATGTTATGATTTTCACTTAGAAGGCGCCATCAACGAAAACACCGCCGCCGCCATTTATGTTGTCTCTCATCATGTGGTTCATTACGGGCTACTGGAACTCAAACGCTTTGCTGAGATTTGCCACGCCCGCAATATTCCGGTGATTGTGGATGCTGCTTCCGAATATGACCTGAAAGGTTTTCTTGAAGCAGGTGCCGATCTGGTCATTTATTCCGGCCACAAATTTTTAAGCGGACCAACATCCGGCATTGTTGCTGGCAGCAAGCAATTGGTGCGCCACGCTTATTTGCAAAATTGCGGCATTGGTCGCGGCATGAAAGTTGGCAAGGAAAGTGTCTATGGCGTGATGGTCGCGCTTGAAGCATGGGAAAAGCGTGATCATGCAGCCGTGCGTGCCCGTGAAAAAGCTTTTCTTGATCTGTGGCAGGCAGTGCTGCAAGATTTTGCAGGCGTTGATCCGGTAATTGAAGCCGACCCGACCCACAATCCGCTTGATCGTCTGCGCGTCAATATCAATCCGCAAGAAACCCATATTACCGCATGGGATTTGGTCGATGCACTGGCACGCGGCACACCGCCAATCATTGCGCGTGATCATGAGGTTGAGCATCATTATTTTTATCTTGATCCATGCAATCTGCATGACGGACAAGAGACAATTGTCGCCAGACGTTTAAGTGAAGAATTGACCAAAGCGCGTAGCTCTAATGAAATAATTGCAACCCCGCTCGCCGACCGAACCAAAAAACGCTTCGATAATTTACGTCGCTGGCCGGATTAATCAGCCATCGCTTTTTTCCGTTATTGCATAAATTTGAAACTTCAGGAGATCGATCATGACAACAACAAAGGCTGTCTCTCCGGTATTGTCAGTTGAAAATCTGACCACCAGCTTTTTGAGTGAAGGACAATGGAAATCCGTTGTCCGTGATATCTCCTTTACCGTTAATCCAGGCGAAACTGTTGCTGTTGTCGGAGAATCCGGTTCCGGTAAAAGTGTAACGTCCTTATCAGTCATGCAATTATTGCCGCGCGACACCAGCCGTATTGAAGGGCGCGTCCTTCTCAATGGCAAAGACTTGCTGCAACTGCCGGAAGCACAAATGCGTGCAATACGCGGCAATGATATTGCGATGATTTTTCAAGAGCCTATGACATCGCTCAACCCGCTTTTCACTATTGGCGATCAGATATCGGAAGCACTTTTATGCCACCGCAATATGAGCCATGAGGAAGCAAAAGCCGAAACCATCCGGCTGCTTGACCGAGTACGTATTCCTTCTGCTGCCAGCCGTTTTGATGAATATCCGCATCGTTTTTCCGGCGGCATGCGTCAGCGTGTGATGATTGCAATGGCACTTGCCAGCCGCCCCAAACTGCTGATTGCCGATGAACCAACCACCGCATTGGATGTCACCATTCAAGGCCAAATTCTCGATCTCATCAAAACCTTGCAGGAAGAAGAAGGCACATCAGTATTGTTCATTACCCATGATATGGGTGTTGTTGCCGAAATTGCTGACCGCACGGTGGTGATGTTCCGTGGTGAGGCAGTTGAGAGCGGTGACACCGCCGATATTTTCAATCACTCCAAACATCCCTATACGCGCGCGTTGCTTTCAGCTGTGCCGATGCTCGGCTCCATGAAGCCTTATGACCGGCCTTTGCGTTTTCCCGATCTTGATCCCCAAACCGGTTTACCGGGGGAGCCTGTTGTCTCTGCCGATACAGTCGATCATCAGGCAGAACCGGTGCTTGAAGTTAAAAACCTAAGCAAACGCTTTGATATTCATGCTGGTCTCATGGGGCGCTTGCAGGGACGCGTTCACGCTATTGAAGATGTCAGCTTCGCGCTACAACCAGGTGAAACCCTGTCATTGGTGGGTGAATCGGGATGTGGAAAATCCACCACTGCGCGTGCTGTCATGCGGCTTATCCAGCCAGATGAAGGCGTCATAAGGCTGGATGGACAAGATATTTCGACCATGGATCAAAAGGAACTGCGCCAGATCCGCCATAAAATGCAGATGATTTTCCAAGATCCTTTTGCCAGTCTTAATCCGCGCATGCGTGTAGGAGCAACAATTGCCGAGTCTTATCTTGAGCATAAGATGGGAACAAAAGCGCAAGCAGAAAAAATCGTCGCCGACTTGTTGCTGCGTGTCGGACTGACACCGGACATGGCCAAGCGTTTTCCGCATGAGTTTTCGGGGGGGCAGCGCCAGCGCATTTGCATTGCACGTGCGCTGGCGATGGATCCAAAGGTTATTGTGGCCGATGAATCTGTCTCTGCACTTGATGTTTCCATCAAAGCACAAGTCATCAATCTGATGCTTGAACTGCAAGCCAATCTCAAACTTGCTTATCTTTTCATCAGCCATGACATGGCCGTGGTTGAACGCGTCAGCCACCGTGTCGCGGTGATGTATCTGGGTGAGATTGTTGAGATTGGCAAACGGGCAGAAATTTTCGAAAACCCGCAACATCCATATACCAAAAAACTCTTATCTGCCGTGCCCATCCCTGATCCCGAACGCCGTCATTTACGCCGTATGATGCAGGTAGATGAATTGAAAAGTCCGGTGCGTTCACCAGACTATCAGCCCGCACCACGTCAATATCAGCAACTCTCTGAGCATCATTTTGTGCAGCTGAATTAACTGCTGAGCATTCATAAAAATCAGTGGCTTACAGCGGATTATCGTAGCGAAAGGTTTTTCTCTGAGATAACATCGCCTCAAACAAACAATAAGATGATGATAAAACCGGAGGAAAATCATTGGATCGGAGAAATTTCACCAAGTCGCTCATCGGCCTTGGCGCTGCGAGTGTCGGCACTGTCATGTCGGCTGGCATGACAAATGCTGCACAGACGAAGGAAACTGCGATGGAACTGACACCACTGCTGGGCGGCTCGATTGTTGACGTGCCGGGCATCAAACTTGGCCACCACACACTTTCCACCCGTCCGACCGGCTGTAGCGTTCTTTTATGTGAAGAAGGCGCAACAGCAGGCGTTGATGTGCGCGGTTCTGCACCCGGCACCCGTGAAACCGACCTGCTCGACCCGATCAACATGGTTGATCGCGTCCATGCAATTATGCTTTCAGGCGGCAGTGCTTATGGTCTGGATGCCGCCAGCGGCGTGATGCGTTATTTAGAAGAAAACAAGATCGGTTTTAAAATCGGCAATGGCGTCGTGCCGATTGTTCCGGCAGCAATTCTGATGGATCTGGGCGTTGGTGACTTCTCCATCCGCCCTGATGCCGAAGCCGGTTATCAGGCCTGTCTTGCAGCCAATGCCACAGAGAGCGCTGAAGGTAATGTGGGTGCCGGTGCCGGTGCAACCGTTGGCAAAATGTTTGGCCCTGACTTCTCCATGAAGGGTGGTCTTGGTACTGCCAGCTATAAAGTTCCGGGCACGGAAGTGGTTGTTGGTGCGATTGTTGCTGTCAACGCCGTCGGCGATGTTTACGATCCGCGCACAAACCAGATCATTGCCGGTGCACGCAATGAAAACGGCAACGGCTTCCGCGACACCGTTGGCGCAATCATGAATGGCCGCAATGTGGTGAAAGCCGTCGGCGCTAACACCACCATTGGTGCGATTGCCACCAACGTGCCTTTCAATAAAGCACAGCTGAAGAAAATCGCTGAAATGGCGCATGACGGCTTTGCCCGCAGCATCAACCCGATCCACACCATGTCAGATGGCGACACTATTTTCGCGGTTTCCACCGGCAAGCTGGAAGGTGTTGAAGGCAATGTCACCGCCATCGGCACGATTGCAGCTTTCGTGATGGCACAGGCTGTTGCGCGTGCAGTTATGGCTGCTGAAAGCTTGACTGAGTATAATCTGCCGGCATGGCGTGATTATGTAGCCAAAGCTTCCAACTAATCAGCAATATGAAAAAAGCCCCGCTCTGAGATTTCAGAGCGGGGCTTTTTATTAAACTTGTTTTGAGGCTTAAAGCTTCGACAAATCTTGTGCCAGTGACAAGAAAATCTGCTCGGCCAATTCATCAGCAGCACGTTTTTGTGCGTCACGTTCAGCACGCAAGTTTGCAAATTCCTGACGCGGACGGTCAAAGGAAGCAAAAACCGTGCGCTTGCCACGAGCAACCGGTTTGCCCTGATTATCCAGCAAAACATAATCAGATGACGCACGAACAGAACCAGCCGAAGGGCGGCCGGTGCGGTCTGTTCTTTCACCGACATCAACAACGACAGCATCAACCGTCGACTTGTTCAAACCCATCCGCAGCTTGTAGGCCGGATATTGCGGCTCACCCGCTCCGCCGCCAAGCAAGAAGATCAGACGGTTGCGCACAGCCTGCTGAAAAATGTCGTTAGCCGGCTCAATCGAAACCGACGCCAGTTTGGAACGCATATCCGGCGTAACACCGGCACCAATTTCCCCCGCACCGCCGCCTGAATAAAGCGGCTGTACGGTACATCCGGCAACAGCTACAGCCATTACCGCAATAGCAATAAGGCTGCGAACCGGTGAAGTGACTTTTTTAATGCAGTCAGGCAACGACATTGACGATCCTTTGTGGCACTACAATGATCTTTTTAGGTGCGTTACCCTGAAGGGCATGTTTCACGAAATCGAGTTCGAGCACCGCTTGCTGGATAGCAGATTGATCTGCATCGCGTGCGATTGTCAAATCCCCTTTTCGTTTACCGTTGATTTGAACAGGTAAAACCACATCATTTTCAACAATCAATGCCTGATTGAACTGAGGCCATGATGCTTCAGACACCAGTGTCGCTTCACCATTAATGGTGCCGCCCAGTGTTTTGGAGCATTCTTCAGCCAGATGCGGCATCATTGGCGCGATCATAACCAGCAGAATTTCAATGGCTTCGCGAACTGCACTCTTCAATGCATCATCGGCTTCGCCGTTTTTAACCTGCTGCAAGGCACCTGAAAGCGCATTCACCAGTTCATAAAGACGGGCAACGGCACGGTTGAAGGCGAGCTTTTCCAAATCTTCGCCAACAGCCTGCAACACTTTATGCGCAGCCTTGGAAACCTGAGCTGCATCACCTTCCAGTGCTGCCTTTGGTGCAACATTCTTCAAAGCATCAGCAGCTTCGCTGACCACGCGCCAAACGCGCTGTACAAAACGATGCGCACCTTCTGCACCTGCTTCTGTCCAGATCACGTCACGCTCCGGCGGGCTGTCGGAAAGCATGAACCAGCGTGCTGTGTCAGCACCATAAGACGAAATAATATCATCTGGGTCGACAACGTTTTTCTTCGACTTCGACATTTTTTCAATCGAGCCGATGTCAACTTTCGCGCCTGTATCAAGCATTGTGGCAACACGCACACCATCCTGCTCGTCAAAACGGATTTCAGCCGGTGATACCCACTGACCATCACATTTATAGGTTTCGTGCACTACCATACCTTGTGTGAACAAGCCCTTGAACGGCTCTTCCACATTCAGGTGACCGGTCGCTTTCATCGCACGGGTAAAGAAGCGCGAATAAAGCAAATGCAGGATCGCGTGCTCAATACCGCCGATATACTGATCAACCGGCAGCCAGCCATCAACGGCTTTCAGATTGGTTGGTTCATTTTCAAACGGCGCGGTAAAGCGTGCAAAATACCATGATGAATCGACAAATGTGTCCATCGTATCGGTTTCACGACGGGCATCACCACCACAGCTCGGGCATTTCACATGACGCCAGCTTTCATGGCGGTCAAGCGGGTTACCCGGACGGTCAAAAGTCACATCATCCGGCAGTTTGACTGGCAGGTCAGCACGACCAACCGGCTGCACACCGCAGGCATCACAATGGATCATCGGGATCGGGCAACCCCAATAACGCTGACGGGAAATACCCCAGTCACGCAAACGGAACTGAACCTTACGCTTGCCCTGTGGCTGGCCATTAAGCTGCTGTGCTTCCAGCTTTTCAGCAACTTTTTGGAATGCCTCCTGTGGGGTCAAACCATCAAGGAACTGCGAGTTGAAGATGATGCCATCATCAGAATAAGCATCTTTATCAACACTGAATGTTGCTGCATCTGCACCTTTTGGCAATACGACAGGACGTACCGGCAATGAGTATTTATTGGCAAAATCCAAGTCGCGCTGATCATGCGCAGGGCAACCGAAAACAGCGCCTGTACCATATTCCATCAGCACGAAATTAGCGACATAAACCGGCAAGGTCCAGTTGTCGTCAAATGGATGCTTGACGCGAAGACCTGTATCGAAACCCTGCTTCTCAATGGTTTCAAGTGTCGCCACGGAAGTACCATGATGATGGCACTCAGCGATAAAGTCGGTCAAAGCTGCATTATTAGGCGCGAGTTTTTTGGCCAGCGGATGATCCGCAGCAATCGCGATAAAAGATGCACCAAACAAAGTGTCCGGACGGGTAGTGTAAACTTCAATCTCACCCGCTTCGCCACTCTTTGCATCAAGTTCAAAGCGCAGTTGCAGACCTTCGGATTTACCAATCCAGTTTTTCTGCATCAGGCGGACTTTTTCAGGCCACTGGTCAAGCGTATCAAGTGCTGCCAACAGCTCTTCATTATAATCGGTGATTTTAAAGAACCACTGGGTCAGTTCACGCTGCTCAACCAGAGCGCCGGAACGCCAGCCACGACCATCCACCACCTGCTCATTGGCAAGCACTGTGTTGTCAACCGGATCCCAGTTTACTTTTGAGGTTTTACGGGTCACCAGACCCTTTTCAAACATATCAAGGAACAGCATCTGCTGGCGATGGTAATAATCCACATCGCAGGTCGCAAAT
>JAEWHQ010000021.1 GCA_023387715.1 Pseudomonadota bacterium
GTGCCTTATACGCCTAAAGATAACAAACAACGCGATGCAATGTTCTTTACATTTTGCACATTCATATCACTGTTTGTGCTGGCAATTATCATTATGTGCCAGATTGCGGCATTGGCTAAATATTGGCCATATAATCTAAGCCTCGGCCTGCAACATTATGATTTCAACCGTATGGATGGCGGTGGCTGGCGCTCTTACACCAACTCTTTGATGTTGGCATTTATGACAGCCAGCATTGGCGCGGTGCTTATTTTCTTTGGTGCCTATCTGGTTGAAAAAACGCGTAACTTTAAAGGGCCAAGACTGGCATTGCAGATCATCGCCATGGTGCCAATGGCCGTGCCTGGTATGGTTTTGGGGCTTGCTTATATCTTTTTCTTTAATAATCCGGAAAATCCGCTCAATGCATTATATGGCACAATGGCAATTCTGGTTATCTGCACGATCAGCCATCTTTATACCGTGCCGCACTTAACGGCAGCAGCAACACTTAAACAAATGGATACTGAGTTTGAGGCGGTTTCGATGTCATTGAAACAACCTTTCTGGCGCACTTTTACCCGTGTCAGTATTCCGGTTTGTTTTCCGGCCATGGCTGAGATCTGGATCTATCTTTTCGTCAACGCCATGACGACCGTTTCTGCGGTGGTGTTTCTCTACAGCGCAACTACTACGCTTTCGTCCATTGCTGTGCTCAATATGGATGATGCCGGCGATATCGCACCCGCAGCCGCCATGGGTATGATGATCTTTTACACCAATGTGGGCGTGCGACTTTTACATAGCTGGCTCACAGGCCGGATCATTACAAATCACCAAAAGTGGCGCAGGCGCTAAATCACTTTTTACATCAGAATGAGCCGTTTCCAACGGTTACTACAAGGAATGAAATTGATGAAATCCGGTTATGATCTTGTTGTGGTCGGGGCAGGGATTGTGGGGCTGGCTCACGCTCTTGCAGCAAACCGTAAAGGCAAAAAAGTGTGTGTGATTGAGCGTAATGCAAAAGCAATTGGCGCTTCTATCCGCAATTTTGGCTTTGTTACCGTTTCGGGGCAAAAAGCGGGTGAGCATTGGCAACGAGCCCGTCGGTCGCGCGATATTTGGGCGGATGTTGCTCCGAAGGCTGGTATTGATGTTATTCATAAAGGCTTGGTGATGCCAGCCTACCGGCAAGAGGCTGAGAATGTGCTGGAGGCATTTTTAACAACTGATATGGGCGCAGATTGCCGCCGGATCAGTACCGAGGATGCTTTAAGCTATGTGCCATCACTGCGTCGTGATGGTATGCGCGCTGCCCTTTATAGCCCGCATGAATTGCGTGTTGAATCCAAGGAAGCTTTGCCAAAACTGGCAAGCTGGCTGGAACAGCAATGTGGCGTTGATTTCTACTGGAACACAGCTGTGCTTGGTATTCACGGTGAAAAGATCTCAACAAGTAAAGGCGACATTCAGGCTTCAGCTTCAGTCGTGTGTCCGGGCGATGATTTCTCAACGCTTTTCCCGCAATTTATCCGTCCGCATCAGCTGAAAATCTGCACATTGCAAATGTTGCGCGTCATGCCGGAAATTCCTGTCCAGTTTGGCGCAGCTGTGATGTCTGATCTCAGTTTCGGGCGTTATGAAGGCTTTACGGATTTGCCGGAATGTATGAGCCTGAAACAGCGCCTTGATGCCGAACTAGAAGAAATGCGCGCATTGGGCATTCACTTGATTGCAGTTCAATCGGGTGATGGTTCCTTGGTGGTTGGTGACAGCCATGTTTACGGTGACATTGCCGAGCCTTTTGCGCTTGAGCGTATTGATACACTTATTATGCAAGCCTTTGATCAGCTGTTTGATATGCCGGGACGGCAAATTGTGCGCCGTTGGTGTGGCACCTATGCAAGCTCGCATGATCAGGTGGTACTGGTCGAAAAACCGGCAGACAATATCCGGCTTGCAATGGTCACGGGCGGCACTGGCGCTTCAACCGGTTTTGGCCTTGCTGAACAAGTGATTGCCGACCTTTTTGGCTGACGCAGCCATACAAATAATCAAATTTTAAATACGCAGAAAGAAATATCATGAACCATTTGAAAGCTGTGGTCTTTGATTGGGCCGGTACCATGATCGATTTTGGCTCTTTTGCGCCTATGGGCGTTTTTGTCGAGGCATTTTCACGTTTTGGCATTGAGGTTTCCATTGCCGAAGCTCGTGAGCCAATGGGGCGTCCGAAATGGGACCACATTGTTGCAATGCTTGCGCAACCACGTATTCGCGCGGCATGGGAAGCAAAACACAAGCGCACACCAACGCAAATGGATGTGCAGGCGGTTTATGATGTTTTTGTGCCGCTGAATGAGGAAGTGGTCAGTCAGTTTGCTGATTTGGTTCCCGGTGCGGCGGAACTTGTGGTGGCTATGCGTGAGCGTCAGTTGAAGATCGGTTCGACAACCGGTTATACCCGCTCAATCATGGAGCGGGTGCTGCCATTGGCCAAGGCTCAGGGCTATGAACCGGATAATCTGGTTTGTGCCGGTGATTTGCCATATGGCCGCCCGACACCGATGAATATGTATCAATGCTTTTTAGATCTTCAGGTTTGGCCTGCTCACGCGGTGGTAAAAGTTGATGATACCGGCGTTGGCATTGATGAAGGGCGTGAGGCCGGATGCTGGACAGTGGCTGTTACGTTGAGCGGCAATGAGGCAGGCGTTACGCCTGAACAATTGGCAGCGATGTCGGAGGAGGAAGTGCAAAAATTACGCACACATGCTTCCGAAGTTTTAGGGCGACATAGGCCGGATTATATTATTGATACGGTTGCAGATTTACTGCCGGTACTCAATGACATTGAACAACGTTTAGCTAATGGAGGGCGGCCAAAAGGCTAAATTCAAGAGGCATCATTTTGCACCACCCATGCGGGTTCAAAGAGAACCCGCATGGATAGGGACATTAATGATAGTCTTCATTATATACGAATTTTGGCATACCTAATTTGAACTTGATTGCAAGTAAACGTAAAGTCAGCCCAACGAGCATTGCAAAAATTGCGGCTATTTCTACGGATATGTTTATATGCGTAGCCAATAAATACAGGCTGCCTGTAACCACTGATACGGTTGCATATAATTCCGAGCGTAAAAGCAACGGAATATCGTTGCAAAGAATATCCCTTAAAACACCGCCGACACAGCCTGTTATTACACCTGCCACAATAACAATGATGGTTGGCAAGCCCATGGTAATGGCAATTTTACAGCCAATAACCGTGAAAACGACAAGACCGATTGCATCAAGAAATAAAAATAACTTACGCAAATGACGCATGCAACGAGCAATCGGAATGGTCAGCAAAGCAGCGCAACCGGTAATCATTAAATAAACGGGATTTGCGACCCAGGTAATTGGATGGTGATTAAGCAAAACATCTCGTACAGAGCCGCCGCCTAGAGCTGTAATACATCCAAGTATAAATACACCAATCCAGTCCATTTGTCGTCTTCCTGCTGCGAGTGCAGCAGTCATTGCTTCGGCTATAATGGCAATTACATATAAGATGTGAATAATATTGTTATTTATATAGTCAATCATATTTCGGTATTTTAAATTTCAGCGGTATTAGTGTTATTCGTTCAATAACAATTTTAATTATGAATTCGGGATAATGCATAATCGGTGCGGACAATTATCACCATCTCTGTGATGATAGCGCTCATTTTTATGAGGCTGAGCGATTTTTTCACTCGCTTAAAAACAATGTGATGCAAGTTCATTTATCGTGAATAGTACGTACTTAAAAATAAGAAGCCCCTCAGGCGAGCTCTGTCGCCTGAGGGGCTGTAAAAGGTTAGAAGCGGGCAGTCGCACTGATGCGGAATGTGCGTCCCGGTGATGGGGTTAACGCCTCGCTCATCGCATCAAGGTAATAAAGGTCAAAAACGTTCTCGATACTTGCATTGAATGAGAAGTTTTCATTCAATTTATAAGAAGCGAAGGTGTCATAGACCTGATAGGAGCGCCATTCACTTTCCACCATGCCGACACCACTGCGTTTTAGCGCTCGGTCGCCGACAAAATTGACGCGGCCGCCAACGGTGAGTGTTTCTTCAAGGAAACGGGCGCCGATGGTCAGCGACCCGCTATAGACAGGCGGCACATAAATGGCCTGATAGTCATCCGGCGGAGTGCCGTCATTGCATTCAGCATTTTGACCAGCCTTGGCCGCATAGCAATATTTCACATTGGTATAGCGGTTGAAATTGGCGTCCGCAAAGAACATGCCCGCATCATAAGAAGCTGAAATTTCAAAGCCTTTAAACTTTGCGCCGTCAATATTGGCATAGACGCGATACGGATAAGGCAGACCGGCACGGTTGCCATAGGTTCTGACAATATAGTCATCATAGCTATTATCAAAATAGGACAGCTTCAGACGTAGTTTGTCATCATCCAGCAGCAGATTATCACTCAGATAATTGATGCCGATTTCGTAGTTTTTGGAGCGCTCAGGCTTCAAAAGCGGGTTCGGTTCAATCAAGCCCGGCATATTAAAAAGTGTTTCGCGGATGCTTGGCGGACGCCAACCTTGGGCATAGTTACCAAAGATCTGGAAACCGTCGAGCGGTTCGACGGTGACGCCGAGCCTTGGTGTCAGCCGTGAGCCGTCCAACCCTTCAATAGTGGAATTTTCACTGTTGTCGCGTGTCTCATAGGCTTGGTAACGCAAGCCCGCACTTAATGTCAGCCAGTCTACCGGCTTATAATCGGCATTGGCGAAAACGGCACCGACGGCGCGGCTTCCCTCCATCCCGATATTGGTGCCCGGATTTTGTACTGTCTTTTCGTGAGAGTAAGTTGCACCATAATTGAGGTCAAAAAGGCCGAAGCCGCTGTCAATATGGGATGCGTTGGTGACTTCCACACCGGTTGTGTCCGTTTTGGTGTCCCCCGGCACACCGGTCAGAATTTCAATCGCCGCCCAATTATCATTAAGCCGTGTATGCCAGACATTGGTCTGGAAATTAATCAGATCATTTTCTTCAGGGTTCCATGTATATTTTGCGGTATACATGTCGGATTTGGTGCGGCTTAAATTGGCCTGATAAGGCGGCCAGCCACCAATGGCGACCGGATTATTCATATCGCCGTATTCTTCACCATATTTGCTGTCGTAGCGGATATAACCGAGCTCGACTGTCTGGTCATGATCGAAATTAAATTTGCCCTTCAGCAATAAAGATTTGGTATCTTGGGATGTATTAAAAATTTCGCTGCCGGGCCTATAGGCAGACATCGGCCCCCAACTATATTTTCCGCCGAAGGAAAAGCGTTTGACCTGTCGTTCGCCATGTTTACCGGCAAAATAATTGCCGTTGCGGCGATAGGCAAAGGCACCGACCAGCTCATAATTATCCTGCTTGGTGGCGAGTGCAATACTGCCGATATTGCTGTTGCCGTTCAGCCAGTCATTGCCGCCAAAACGCGGAGCTTCTGTCTCAGGCGGAGAAAAATATTCGCGCGGCTTGACGCTGTTGCCTGAAAAACCGCCTTTGATTTTAACACCATAAGACTTGCCGTCCATAATGATGTCATCGGCATTAAGCGTTCGCATATTGACCACGCC
>JAEWHQ010000040.1 GCA_023387715.1 Pseudomonadota bacterium
GGTGGGCGATGAGAGACTCGAACTCCCGACATCTTCGGTGTAAACGAAGCGCTCTACCAACTGAGCTAATCGCCCGCAGTTGCTTTGCATCAACTGTGTGGCTGCTTATTACGCAATAAAAACTACATATGCAAGCACAAAATACAGCTAACCCAAAGATTTATCACATAAAACTCATCTGATTATAACAGACCGTTTTTAAGCAAATTTTAGATGTTAGACTGGGAGAAACAGTGCATATCATCATGCATGTGCATTCTAAAACTGACAAATTTTATAGGGAATGTTTTTAGAATGGTGGGCGATGAGAGACTCGAACTCCCGACATCTTCGGTGTAAACGAAGCGCTCTACCAACTGAGCTAATCGCCCGCAGTTGCTTTGTATCAACTGTGTGAGCGTCGTTTAAGCAATTAATTTGACTCGCGCAAGCTCCAAATTCAAAAAAATCACATAAAAACGCTAAAAATACAAAAATAATTCAAAAACCTGCGAAAACAGCCCTACCCGAACCAAAAACGCACAGCAAAACAACCTGTTAGGCAGATTTCACCTGTCATTTAGTGCGAAAATATTTTTGCAATTCAACGATGTAAATATGATTCCACCAATCATTTGATGCGGATTTATGTTTTAGATTCTGATTCTGGCGAATACGCACGCAAAAGAAAACCGGCGCAGTTTTAAAACTACGCCGGTTTGAAAATAATCACGCTGGTCCGCGCAATATCAATGATGCATTACCACCATTTGGTTGGTGCAAAGCGTCCAGCAGCCTGCTCAATCACATGAGCAGCCTGGAACAGTGTTTCTTCACCAAATGGACGGCCGATCAGCTGCAAGCCCAAAGGCAGGCCATCAGCATTGAGGCCAGCAGGAACCGACACCCCTGGCAAACCAGCCATGTTTACAGTCACGGTGAAAATATCGTTCAGATACATTTTAACCGGATCAGCAGCCATCTCCGTATCAGCAACTTTAAAGGCTGATGAAGGTGTCGACGGGGTCAAAATAGCATCAACACCGAGATTAAAGACATCTTCAAAGTCTTTCTTGATCAAGGTGCGCACCTTCTGCGCTTTCAGGTAATATGCATCATAGAAACCAGCAGACAGCACATAAGTGCCGATCATCACGCGGCGCTTAACTTCCCAGCCAAAGCCTTTGGCGCGGGTCTGCTCGTACATATCGGCAATATCTTTGCCCGGCACACGCAGACCATAACGAACACCGTCATAACGTGCCAAATTGGACGAGGCTTCCGCAGGTGCTACAATGTAATATGCAGGCAAGGCATATTTGGTGTGCGGCAGCGAAATATCAACGATTTCCGCACCAGCGTCTTTGAGGAACGCAATGCCCTGCTGCCACAGCTTTTCAACGTCTTCCGGCATACCATCAACGCGGTATTCTTTTGGAATACCAATGCGCATACCTTTAACCGATTTGCCAAGTACTGCTTCATAATCCGGCACAGGCAAATCAAAGCAAGTGCTGTCTTTCACATCAAAAGAAGCCATGGACTTCAGCATGATAGACGCATCACGCACATCGCGGGTGATGGAACCGGCCTGATCAAGGGATGACGCAAAAGCAACAGTACCCCAACGGGATACACGGCCATAAGTCGGCTTGAAACCAACAGTACCTGTGAAAGCCGCCGGCTGACGGATTGAACCGCCTGTGTCAGTTGCAGTGGCGGCCACGCAGAGATTGGCGGCAACGGCTGCCGCAGAACCACCAGAAGAACCACCAGCGGTCAACTGTGCATCCGAACCTTTGGCGCGCCAAGGATTGGTAACCGGGCCATAGAAAGATGTTTCATTGGAAGAGCCCATCGCGAACTCATCCATATTGAGCTTGCCGAGCATAACAGCACCATCAGCCCAAAGATTGGCTGTGACGGTTGATTCATATTCCGGCTTAAAGCCATCAAGAATATGCGAGCAAGCCTGAGTATGGATACCTTTGGTAGCAAAAAGATCCTTAATGCCAAGCGGAATACCTTCCAGCGCTCCCGCCTCGTCCTTGGCCAGACGTTCGTCAGATGTTTTAGCCATCTGGCGCGCATGATCATGGGTCACAGCAATATAAGCATTAAACTGGCTGTTGGCGGTATCAATCGCGCTCAAATAAGCTTCAGTCAGTTCGGTCGCTGTAATTGCTTTGCTTGTTAACTTATCACGCGCTTCAGCAATAGTAAGTGCGGTTAAATCGGTCATTGTTTAATCCTGTCGATGCGCAAACTGCGCAAATTTCTGTAGTCCCGCCAAGTGACAATTCATCAAAAGCAGCGTTATCCGCGCGCTTTGAATGATTATTCGACCATTTTTGGTACAACGAAAAAATTGTCTTCTGTTACAGGTGCATTTGCGACAACCGCATCGGCAATATTGCCATCGCTGACAACATCATCACGCAGACGCATTTTCATTGGCATAGCAGATGTCATTGGCTCAACGCCTTCCACATCCACTTCATCAAGCTGAGCAACAAAGCCCAGCATATTATTAATTTCGCCCGTCATACGCTCTGCATCGTCATCGCTGATCGCGATGCGCGCAAGGTGAGCAACGCGTTTGACTGTAGTAATATCAACGGACATCCTGAACTCCGGAAATTCTGTTTTTAAACCAAAACAACAAAACTGCTTTGGTGTCATTTAATAACGGCTATAACGCTGGGTTGGCTGTAGCGCAATATTGTTGACGCATTTTCAAGCGCAATCAATAATTTTGCAAGGTTCCGGCCGCTGCTGCCACCACTTTTGTGTTTTTTGCATCTTCCATCGCCTGAATGAAATTATCAGCCGTTTTTTCAAGCACCGAGAATGAACCGTAATGCGCAGGCAAAACAGTTTCAAATGACATAAAGCGCTGACAAGCCAAAGCCGCGACAGCACTGCCCATCGTAAATCGATCACCAATCGGCACAATGCCGATTTCCGGCTGATGCAATTCATTGATCAGCGCCATATCGGAGAAAATATCCGTATCGCCCATATGATAAAGTGTCGGCTCGTCCTCAAAATGGAAAACCAGACCATTGGCATTACCCAATGAATGCGACACACCATCCTGCGTGATTGTGGCTGATGAATGCAGCGCATTGACGAAGGTCATACTGAAATCATCATTGAAAATAGTACCACCAGTATTGCCCGGATCGGTCTTTTCAACACCCTGATGCGCAAGCCATGCTGCCAAATCGGCATTAGCCAGCACCACAGCGCCCTGTTCTTTGGCGATTTGTACCGTGTCGCCGATATGATCCCCATGACCATGGGTCAGCGCGATATGGGTTACACCTTGGACAGCTTGCTTCAGATCAACATCTTTGAAACCCGGATTACCGGTCAAAAACGGATCAATCAAAATAACACTTTTGCCAGTCTCAACCCGAAACGCCGCATGTCCAAGCCAGGTGATTTTCATTCACTTACCCTCAAATTTTATCTACGCGCAGTTATGACGCGATCTAAAATAACATCAACCCCTGAAAAGGGATTATGAAAAATGACCACGATCAATGGCATTTTCATTTAATATAGTTCCGCTTTATCATTTTTATGGCATAGAGGCACAACAAAGCCCGCATTTGATAAAGGTTAAGACACTTGGCAATCTTAGAAATCACCGAACTGCCCGACTTTCTGCAATCAAATCAAGCAACTGGAAAAACCATTGCCGGCCTTGATCTGGGCACCAAAACCATCGGGTTGGCGATTTCAGATTTAGGTCTTTCTTTTGCCAATCCGCGCCCTGTTATCAAGCGGGTAAAATTTACAATTGATGCGCAAACGCTGATTAAACAATTAGCTGATGAAAAGGCCTGCGCCATTATCATTGGATTGCCGATGAATATGGACGGAACTGCTGGCCCGCGCGTACAAGCGACCAAAGCCTTTGTGCGTACCATGCAGCCTTTAACCGATATTCCGTTTGTATTCTGGGATGAGCGCCTTTCGACCGTTGCCGCAGAGCGTGCGCTGATCGGCATGGATGTTTCCCGTCAAAAGCGGGCAGAACGCATTGATTCTGCCGCTGCTGCTTTCATCTTACAAGGTGCGCTTGACCGCCTGAACATGCTGCGCCGCCAACAAGACAGCGAATGATCATCGCCATTATTGCAATGGCGGATAAAGCGTATCGATAATGCGCTTGGCATTATGGCGTGCATCCAGCATGCCATAAGTGGTGCGCCACTGGCCGCCAAGACGGGTTTCGATGAAGGCATCAGCCACATGATCGGCACCTTGATGGCGAAGCTCTGCCGCTGCCGCAGCAAAGGCCAGCTGCTCGGTCAGCAATCGGGCAGCACCTTCATCTGAATTGGTCAGCTGCATGGCAGCGCGCAGCACATTGATCGTACCCTGTCCGTTGCGCCCCAACTGATGACCGATCCAATCCAGCACTTCATCAAAAAGCTTCGGCGCTTTGGCAAGTACGCGCGCTACATCCAGCGCCATGACATTGCCTGAGCCTTCCCACATCGCATTAAACGGCGCTTCACGATAAAGACGCGGCAGATTACTTTCCTCCACATAGGCATTACCGCCTAATGCTTCCATCGCTTCAT
>JAEWHQ010000079.1 GCA_023387715.1 Pseudomonadota bacterium
CAATCACTGCCATAGCCATGGCCTGTTCCAGATCACGGCCAATCACCATGCCATAGCCCTGCAAGCCCTGATTATTTTGAATATGCGCCTCTGCCACCAGCACTTCGCCTAAGTGGAAATCGGTAGACTTGACCGTGTCACGCATTGGCAGCATCACAAGGCCAGTGCGATTTTTCAGCACTTTAATATCATCATGCTGATTGAGAAGTTTTTCGGCAAATGCTTTGACAGGTTCTTTCGGCATACGCGCCAGAACACCCAGCATCCGGCCGTGCGTCATCGTTCCCCCTGAAATCAGGGAGCAGCATTGTTCAGCCATGCTCTTTTCCTTAAATAGTCTTTGGGAATAACCGTAGGCTCTTCAAAACCTCCGGCAACTGCTCATTTAAAGTTTAATCATTCATTCGAAAGCAGGGCTATTGCCCCTCTTCCCGTTCCTCGAAGGTGAATTTTACGCGGTCTGATGCCCAGATACCTTCCGAATAAGCGATCGGACGGCGGGCGGAATCCGAGTCTGTTTTGCAAACAACCAATACCGGCTGTGCAGCATGCTGGCGCAGCATTTGTGCTTCATCTTTTTCTGCACGGCGGGCATAAATCGATGTGGTCAGACGAAAATAATCCTGAATACCATAATGGCGATAGACATCGGTGATCGGTACGTTTTTCTGCCGCAAGCTTGGCAAATCCGCAAAGCGCGCTGCATCATGATAAGAATAACCAAGGCAAATTGGCACTCCATCAGCCATGCCCTGACTAAAGAGACAATGCACCGGCACCCCTTCCGCCAATTGCAGAGCTTTAGCCACAACCGGTGATGCGGGACACAATTCATAGCCGATAACACTGCCACCCGGCACCACGCCTTGTGAGCGTAAATTTTGCCTGAAACGCGCACGACGCCCGATATTATAATCGATCAATGGTGCATCTTCGACGAAGATGCCGCGCCCATGCTCGACCCTTAATTTGCCCTCAACAGCAAGCGCATCAATGGCACGACGAACTGAATGTCGACCTACACCGAATTTTTGGCACAACTCCGGTTCGGTCGGTAGCTTTTCGCCTGAAAGGATACTGCCCTTAGTAATGTCTTCGGCAATTTCATCACGAATTATCTGCCATTGTTCCCGCAACATAAAAGCCTCATAGTCATTCGGATGACTTATGTTTTAGCTATAGTTTGTGTAGGGCGTATGAACCTACCGAGACAAGTTCGTGACCTTTTGCAACAAAATAGCCTTCACATTGTGACCAAAACAATAAAGCCCCGCAATGCGGGGCTTTCGGTTTTTTAAACAAATTTGAAGCTATAGAAATTACGCTTTGAAACTTCGCAAATGCTGTAAAAAAGCATCAATCGCGGATGCAACATCACCGGAATTGTCGATTTTGACAACATCCGCCGCATCATTGTCGAAGCTGACTTCGCGTGCAAGACGTGCTGCGATATCCTGTTCTGTTTCGCGGCCACGCGCCGCCAATCGTCTGGCCAAAACATCAGCACGCGCCATAATCATCACCACTGAACGACATGGATAACAGAGCCGAATTTCATCCAGTACACGGCGCGAAACATTCGCGATCACTATCAAACCATTGGCTATTTCGTCGTCTATTGAACGCGGCAAAGCATAGTTTAATCCATGAGCCTGCCAATGCAGAGCAAAAGCGCCATCCGCGACTGCTTTAGCAAATGCAATCTCGTCCAGACTATCATGATCTTCTGTGCCTGCCATTTGCGGACGCGTTATAATACGACGCGCAAAATGAAAACGCTCGTCATCTTTCAAAGCTTCACGCGCAGCATCCATAATTGTGTCTTTACCGGCACCGCTTGGGCCTACAACCGCAATGAAACAACCTTGGGAATTCTCATTCTGCATTGATGTTACAGGCCTCCTTTGCAAGCGGTGCAAAAATTGTCACTCTGCCAACGCGTGCATCCATGAGTTTAATGGTTGGCAGATAGAAAGTCGACCGGTTGCAGGCATGATAAAAGCTTATTTTATGCATCATGATTTAAATGCTGCATCACAGTCTTTGTGTTCGCAGCACTTTCATATTTTGCAAGAAACGCTTCAATATCAAGGCTGCGGAAATCATCGAGAGCTTTATGCAATTGCTGATGATCCCAATCCCACCAAGCCAGCTTGTTAAGACGCTGTCCCGTGGCCAGATCAAAACGCTCACGAATGAGGCGTGCCGGCACGCCGCCAACAATCGTATAAGGCGCCACATCACGGCTAACGACAGCTCCGGCACCAATCACGGCACCATTCCCAACACTGACCCCCGGCAAAATAGTTGAGCCATGCCCGAACCATGTATCATGACCAATCATCACCATATGGTTTCTGCGCCATTCAAAAAACTCGGCTTCGTCCTGCTCATCCGGCCAGTAATAGCTGGCGCGATAGGTAAAATGATGCAAAGTCGCGCGCCATGTCGGATGGTTTGTCGCATTAATGCGAACATGACTGGCAATATTTGCAAATTTGCCAATATCGGCACACCAAATTTCGCAATCGATGCCAAGATATGAATAATCACCCAAAGCTGTTTCGGAGACGCGGCTACGCGCACCCACTTCGGTATAAGCACCCAAGGTGCTGTTTTTGATGTCGGCAGTATCATGCACGAGCGGTGTGACTGAGAGCTTTTTCACGAAAACCAAGCCTTTGAAAGGAGCTGATAAATATCATCCGCTCCTATTAACGCATGGATGTAATCTGTTCATGACGTGGCCATGACAGTTTAATGTATCTGCTCACGTTTTATTACATTAGATGCCACTAATAACAAAAAAGTGATCTCGATCTTCGTGATGATGTCACATTACGCTGTTTGTATAAAAATTACCTAATTATACAAAAGCAGTATCTGATAATGAAAAAGACTTTGGTTCTGGTCGGCAATGCTCCGCTTGGCTCAGATCTCTCACAATCAATCGACAATGCAGATTATGTTGTACGCTTTAATGATGCCCAGCACCCTGTTGGCCAGAGCGGCACTAAAACCGATCTACTTATGGTTGCCGCTACCAGCAAACATATGCAAAGGCGTTTACAGGAACCTGACTTTATGCAGTCGCCGGTTTTTAAAGCCGCACAAGAAATCATGCTGCCTTTACATCCGACCATTATAAAAAAATATCACCCGCAGCCGAATATTCTTTCACGACTAAAAGGGCGTCGTGCCGATTGGACACATCAAACAATTGATATTATTGGAGAATTTAAAAATATTCGCATCATGTCGCCGCAATTTTACATGCAAGTTTGCGCGGAACTCGGTATTACAGAAAAAGACATGAAAAAACTATTCCCAAGCACCGGCTTTTTAGGCATCTGGTATATGTTGCAAACCCATGATGCTGACGAATGGGACATCCGTATTTGCGGTTTCACATGGGAAGGCTGGAAGCGCCATGCATGGGATGCCGAACGCCGTTGGATTGAACAAAAAATCAATAAAGGCCATCTCAGTTTTCTCAACCGAGACGTCATTTCGAACTTTTGATCTCAAGATTTTTCAATCACATAAGGCAGCGTTGCTCTGCTATTATGATCGACATGAATTTTCTGCATTAACGGCGGCACAGCGCGCTGCGAACATTGCGTGCGCTCGCAAATACGGCAGGAGACGCCAATTGGCGTAAAACTTGCACGCGACGATAAATCCAAATCATCCGAATAAATAAATGTATGCGCATAGGAAATTTCACAGCCAAACGCCAAAGCATAACGCTGCTGCGGCCGGCTGAAACCACCCGTACCTTTAGAAATCTGTGTTGCTAAGCAAAGATAACGCGCGCCATCCGGCGTTTCCGCTAATTGGCGAATGATACGATCATGGGTTTCAAAGGCCTCATGTACATTCCACAACGGACAGGCGGAACCAAAGCGGGCAAATTGCAACCGCGCCGCACTGTGGCGCTTGGTAATATTACCGGCACGATCCACACGGGCAAAAAACACCGGTACGCCTTTTAAACCCGGTCGTTGCAATGTACTCAAACGATGACAAACCTGTTCAAGACTTGCCCCAAAACGCACCGATAATAGTTCCAGATCATGGCGCAGCTCTGCGGCTGTGCTATGAAAAAACGTATAAGGCAGCAAGAGCGCACCGGCGAAATAATTCTGTAAGCCGATTTTGCAAATTTCAAAGGCTTCTTGAGTTCGAAAATTTGCATTTTTTGCAATATTCTCGATCAAGTCACTGGCGTGAACCTGCGCAATTTGTAATCCTAACTGAAAATCACGCGTGGAAGGCGCCGCATAAGGATTCATCCGTAAGGTCGAGGTCAGCGGATCAAACTGACGCAAAATCTCGCCGCTATCCTTGTCACTCACCACATGGATATGATGTTTTTGCTCTAAAAACTGACAGAGCTGCGTATATCGACGATCGCTATTTTCGAGCTGCAATTCCTGCGAGAGTTTTTCTGCCTCAATATCGAGTGCATGAATATAATTATCAACGAAATGGAAAAAGTCGCGTACTTCTTCAAAAGGCGTGGTTTCTGCCAATGAAGCGCTGCGCCCCAAACTATCGCTCAGTGATGCTAACTGCTCGCTATTCCGACGAAATCCCTGATGCGCACGGATCAGAGCATGCGCCATATTCGGCGCACTTTGACTGACAAGTTTCAGCTCCTGTGCGGTCATATTGAGATTGTCAAAAATCGGATCAATCAGCGCCTCGGATAAAGCCGAAAGCAATCGGTCACCTTCGCC
>JAEWHQ010000124.1 GCA_023387715.1 Pseudomonadota bacterium
GCGCTGGATTGTGCAAATGGCACGTAGGCAAGGGCAAATATCCCAGCAACAAAATTAATCCTTTTAGGTCCAGAAGCTATTTCGCAATGACGCGGCGGCGCTTTTGATCTAAGTGGCTAGTAATACCTTGATGAAAATTAAGTCGTGGAAGCTGTGTATTTAATTTGGCAGCTTCCATCCGCAGATTTTGCTCAACATATCGACAAGCCAATGCAAAATCACCTGTATCCAGCCAAATTTCCAGCAGGTGCTGGCCATGTTGTACCGCCCGATAATCACGGATCTCACATTGACTCGTAGCAACGGCCTGCCGGATGAGATCGGAAGGGATCATCTGCAAACCACCATCAGGTTTTTGCCAATAAAGAATATCATCGCAGCGCCCTTCGATGCGCTTCAGGCGCTGACTGGCACAGCCACAAGAACACGGCTCATCATCAGGGATTAAAATATCATCCAAGCGGTATTTTAACACTGGCTGGGTTTCCCGCGTCAAATCCGTAATAATGGGGGCAAAAGCGCCGCTCGCTTCATCAATAATATCCCGCTCAATATGCACATAAGCTTCATTTAAATGCAAAGAACCGGCACGGCATGTCATGCCAAGCACACCTTCGGTGCATTGATAAACCTGATCCACCCTCACGCCAAAAACATCTCTAATCTCACGCTCGTCTTCAGGTGAAAGCACTTCTGCGACAGATATGATGCAACGGGGTTGAATATCAATTGCACCATCATTTTGAGCTTGCGCCAGAAGCCGCAATATTTGCGCCGGAGCAATCAGAACAGTTGGACTTTGCTTGTTTAAAAGCGGCAGATGGAGATCAAACGCCTGTAGCAAATCATAAAACTCGAAACTGATCAGTGCATTTCCCAATCGCTCATAAAGCATATTATTGGCGCGCAGAAATAAACAAACCCGCTGACTGTGCAAAAATGATGGTGAAAAACACCCCAGCATTAAAGCAGCCCATAATGCGCGCTCACGTCTATTGGAAGCAAAAAGCCCGCGCTGACCCGACGTGCCGGTGGAAAGCCCCACAGCAACCTGCCCGATCATTGGTGCGAAATCGCGCTTTTCTTCTGAGGTTAAAGCGATCCGTAAAGCATCTTCTTTGGTGATACCGGCTGTGTTGATGTCGGTAAAATGCTCCATCATCAGCGCTTTATTCATCATCGGCCAGTTTTCATATGGCTGATCAGCAAAGGCTGCATAAAAAGGTGAGCGCGGCATAATATGGCGGCGCAAATGCGCAAATGCCTGTTGCTGATGACGAGCTATCGCTTCGCGCGATGCAAAGCCTTTGCCATAACGCGCGCGCCAAAAAACGCTGAACGGGTTCATATTTTCACCTCTGATGATGAAAGCGGGTAACTTTCAGTGCAATGCGAGGCGATGATTTGGACCTGCGGCTGAGCCAGATGAAAGGCACGTAATTTTGCAAAACTATCCATAAAGGCGGCAACATTGCCCAAACGATGCAAAGTAAACCTTGGCGGCGGCAAATTACGCTGCACAGATTGAAAACTCCAAATGGCATCTGCTACGAGAAAAATCGCACCCTTAGAAGTTTTGGGTAAAAATAAACCTGTTTGGCCGAAACCGTGCCCAGGAAGTGCAACTGCAATCGCGGATTGGTCACCCAATAGATCATAGCCGATGTCGAAAGCTTGCAATCCATAGGGTTGAAGGCTGAGCGGCGGCAGGCTTTCGACTGCTTTTAAAGGTAAGGCTTTTAACCGGTCACGCAGCATTGCCGGACATCCGGCTTGTAAACTGGCCAAGCGCTTTGCGGCTAGTTTTTCAATCGCCGCTTGGGATGTCATAACAGGCGGGATGGTGTTTAAGTCAAACAAACCAGCCACATGGTCGGCATGAAGATGCGATAGAAAAACTAAATCAGGCGCAGCAACACCATGCCTTTGCAGGTGCTTGGGAAGGCTATCAGCCGGATCAAAAGTTACGGGCGTCAGCCAGCGATAAATACGCTCCGGAAATGGTTTTGTCGCTTGATTAAAGAGTGCGCCATAGCCGGTATCAAACAATATCGTGCCATGAACCGGATGGCGCAAGAGCGCTACCCCCGCCGGAAAACGCCCCATACGCCAAGGCGCGCCGCGCTGCGTCATTGCGAGAGGCCCGCGACAATAGCCAATATGAAAAGAAGTAAATTCCAGCACGGTTTCAGATGTTTGCGGCATAATCCTGAATACCATCTTCAATAGATACAGCTGGTATATAACCCAGCTTTTCTTTTGCTTTTGTGATGTCCAGCGTCAGGCTGCATCCAAGTGACGCGACGGCCTGACATGTAATGACAGGCTCCTTTTGAGGCATCAAAACGCGGTGCACAAATTCCAGCATTTTTGCCACTCGCATGGCATTTTCATATGAAATATGAACCTCGCGCGGAGCAGCGCCATTTAACGTGCAAACGGCTGCCAGAAGCTCGGAAAAGCGATAAGCAACACCGGAAGTAATATTAAAAACTTCGCCGCAGGCGCCATCTTCAAATCCAGCAAGTGTCATAGCGCGTGCTGCATCTGACACATGGGTGATATCAATCAGGCTTTTACCGCCGCCAATCATCGGCACACGCCCGCGCTTAATGGCTTGCAACAGACGCGGCATCAGCGAACGATCACCAGTGCCATAAATCGCCCGCGGGCGCAAAGCGGTGGTGCGCATACCGCTGACATTATCGGCGGTCAGCACTAGACATTCCGCTTCATATTTGGTGCGGGCATAATGACTTGGAAAATACTCCGGCAATGCTGCATCTTCAGCAAGATTAAACCGGTCTTCTCCATTGGCATAAATACTGGGCGATGAGGCAAAAACAAAGCGCCCAACTTGTGCTTTTGCTGCGGCCTCAAGCAAGCGTTTGGTGGCAGTGACATTGACGGCTTCAAACTCTTGACGTGACCCCCAAGCGGATGAAAGTGCCGCGCAATGAAAAACAATATCAACATGCTGAAATGCTGCAGCCGGATAATCGCCCTTCAAATCAAAGGCAAGAAATTCGATGCCTTCAGCAGAAAATTCTGAAGCCGCCGTCAGGTCACGTCCCTGCGCCAGCACATGATGCCCTTGTGCCGATAAATATTGGCTTAGTCGTTTTCCCAGACAGCCGGTTGCACCGGTTACAAGAACTTTTGCCATTAATATCGCAATATTGCTCCACCAATAGAAATACCCGCCGATGTACCAGCCAGCAAAATTACATCATCACGTTTCACACGTTCTTCCGTAATCGCCGTATGTAAAGCCATTGGAATTGAGGTGGCGATTTGATTGCCGAAACGTGAAAATGTCTGGATGACGTGATCAGGATTAAGCCCGATACGCGCCAAACCATGGGTTAGCGACGGACCACTTGCCTGATGCGGAATAATGCAATCAATATCCACAATATGCATATCGGCCTGCGTAAATAACCGTTTTAAAAACCGTGGCAGATAACGGGCAGTAATTCGAAATGCAGCCTGACCATTCATCTTGAAATAAGATGCTTCAGCGGCTGCGTCACGGTCAATAGCGGCAGAAATGCGCGTACCGCCACCAGCCAGCACACAAGCCTCGCCACCTTCAGAATAAGTTTCAAAACGGCTGGCAATCAGGCCGTTTCCGTCAGCGGTTAAAACAACAGCCGCAGCACCATCACCAAAAATAGCTGCAACATCCGGTTCGCGCCAGTCCAAGCCAACCGAAGCAATATCAGCAGAAAAAATCAAAACATTGCGGGCAACGCCAAGCTGAATTTTCATCGCAGCTAAATCAAGCGCCTGAATGAAACTCAGACAAGTTGCATTGACATCATATGCCGGTATGCCGGATTTTCCCAGTCCTAACCGCTGTTGAACCAGAGTGGCGGTAGATGGAATAACCTGCTCCATAACCCCGCAGGCACCCAGAATAAGATCAAGCTCTTGCGGCGCAATTCCGGCAGCTTCCAGCGCCTGTCGCGCCGCTTGTTCAGCCATAAAAGAGCTGGTTTCCTGCCCCTTTGCCACATAGCGCGCGCTCAGGCCAAAGCGGTTTTCCACCGTGCCCTTAGGCCAGCCAAGTCGAGCATCAATCTCAGAAGAAAGGACACGGGTCTCAGGCAGATAGGCACCGGTTCCGGCGATTTTTAATCCGGGTTTCCCCGCACCATTTTGAACGATTGTCATTAATGTCTGCACTTAAATTATGGTGTTCATTTACGCAGTCGCATGATAGTCAGCACCCGTCAAGAGGTGTTTCTCTAGTATAATCTGACGGTAATTACTTATAAAAACGGTTATTTTGAAGCAGATTCTATGGTTATGAGCTATATTTTCGTGCTGGAGAATGAATGAATTCGCTATATTTGCGCTTATGGTACATGCTGACCGGATGGGGTGCTGTCGGGGTTGTCTATAGCCTGACCAGCAGTCAGGATCAGGCATCTGCACACCTACTCCAGCCTTCCGTCGTTGATTTGTGGTTCAAGTTTGATCCCAATGCTATATGGCTTTATTTGTCGTTTTTCATCTTATGTGCATATGCTTATTTGTGCTGCCCGCAGCAACGTCTTGTCTGGCTGGCACGCTCCATGCAATTATCAGCCATTGGTGCAGGTATTGTTTTTACCTTGTGGCCAACGACAATGGAATTTCCGGCTGTCACTCAGGAAACACTCAGTGCAGATGTGCTGCGTTTGTTAATCCAATTGGATTCATTACAAAACTGCCTGCCATCACTGCATGTCACGCTGACAATTCTGGCAGTTTACGCGCTATGGCAAAAAACGCAATTATTACGCAGTTTTCTCATCGCCCTTTGGGGTGTTGCCATTACAATCTCGATTTTGCAATTACACCGGCATCAGTTTGTTGATGCTTTGGGCGGAGCAGCCCTTGCAATTTTGGCTGGCATGCTTGCTCACTATATTCTTCATTGGAAAAATAAAAGAATTTTGAGGCGCACGTTATGATGGCCGTTGCTTTCCCCATTCTGCTGCTCATCATTCTGGTGCTCGGTGAGATGATTATTCTCACCAAGACTGAACAGAAAAAAGTGGATTGGCATGATGTCGTTTTCAACCTGAATTCAGGCCATATGATGCTATGGCTGTTTCGCGGGCTGGAGCTTGCCTGTTACGGTTTCATTGTAACGCATTTGAGCCTAAACCTTGTCGATGGCTGGTCGCAGGTGTGGGTATGGCTGCTTGCCATTTTAATGTGGGATTTTTGCTTTTATTGGCTGCATCGTCTACATCATAAATTCGCGCTCTTATGGGCGGTGCATGTCGTTCACCATCAAGGTGAGCATTTTAATCTCTCTTTGGCCGTGCGCAATTCGTGGTACTCATCGCTGGCATCTATTCCGTTTTTCATTCCGATGGCATTGATGGGCATACCACTGCCGGTTTTCATCACAGTTTCGGTATTGCATTATTCTATTCAATTGATGAACCATAGCGCACTGACACCGCGCCTTGGCTGGCTGGAATATATTTTGGTCACGCCCGCTCACCACCGCATCCACCATGTCAATGACAGAGCCTATTCGGATGCCAATTATGCCGGCAGCTTTGCTTTTTGGGACAGATTATTCGGCACTTATCGCCCTGATTTGCCGGAGCATGAATTTGCATATGGCGTTAAAGGCAAAAAATCGTCTCAAAATCCGTTTGTCGCAAGCAATGAACCATTCCGAGATTATTTACAAAAACGCCGTGAGAAAAGAAAAGTTAAAGCACCATATTTTGTGAGCTCCGGTTTCATCGTGCTAAGTGGCGCGATAATCTTGTTCATACTGGTGACCGGATATATCTGGCTTTACGGCTATCAAATCAGTCAGTCACTAACAGAGCAGATTGTGCTGTTTTTGCTTCTTGCAGCAGGTTCTGTTGCCCTTGGCGGTATCAGTGAAGGCAGACAGTGGGGCGTTATCTGCTGGCTCACAATTACGTGGGCAATGCTTCTAAGCTTTGCCTTTTATTTTCAATGGCACAGTATTTTTTGGATGGGCGGCATGATTGCTCTCATCACTCACAGTACAGCCGTATTTCTTGGCTGGGGACGTAAAAGAAACTGATTTTTAATATAGTTGTTATCGTGAATAACTGACATTATTTCATCACGATAACAACTACTGTTTGTAATTTTCTTTAAGAGGCAGAAGCCGTTGGCCCTGAGTTCCCCTGCAACACAACAACTTTGGTGCCGTTAGGGATACGGGTGTAAAGGTCAATGATATCCTGATTAAGCAGACGGATACATCCGCTCGAAATGGCGCGACCGATCGACCAGTCTTCATTACTTCCGTGGATACGGTAAAGTGTATCGCGACCATCTTTGAAAAGATAAAGGGCGCGTGCGCCAAGCGGATTGGTTGGCCCCGGTGCCATACCAGAGGCGAGCGGGCCATAGCGCTCAGGCTCACGCTTGATCATATCAGGTGTTGGTGTCCAGCTAGGCCACTGGCGCTTATATTGAATAGTGCCTTCACCTTCAAACTCAAGTCCGGCTTTACCTACACCGATGCCATAGCGCAAGGCGCGACCATTTTCCTGTTGCAGATAAAGAAAACGCTTTTGTGTATCGATGATCACTGTGCCCGGCACATAACCACTCGAATAAGCGACTTCACGACGATAATATTGCGGTTCAATCTTTTTCAGATTAGGTGCAGGAACCGGAAAAGGCTCGCCCTCCACGGCTGCATACATCGTGTTATGATATGCGGAAACCTTCGGCCCCTCCTTGACAGCTTGTGTTGATGTACAAGCTGCAAGCGCTGCCGGTAAGCCAACAACAAATGCTCGACGTGTCAGAGACATAATATAAATATCCTAAAATCAATAACTGTTCGGGACTGGTATGCAAGCATGCACACCAATCCTGTTTATTGGTTACAATAAGCCGGACATAGTTAACGAACTATGATACGCGCACCTGGCCTCACACGGTCGTGCAGATCGATAATGTCCTGCGCCAAAAGACGAATGCATCCAGCCGATACGGCCTTACCGACAGACCATGGCGCATTTGTGCCGTGAACACGATAATATGTATCCTCACCATTTTGATGAATATAAAGCGCACGGGCACCCATTGGATTTTTTGGCCCACCGTCTACATCGTCTTTGAAACGACCGTAATGTTCAGGGTTTCGTTTAATCATTGAGGCGGTCGGTGTCCAGCGCGGCCATGCCTGTTTATAGGCAATTGTTGCTGTGCCTTGAAAATTGCGTCCCGCAGGCCCGACACCAACGGCATAGCGCACGGCTTTATTGTCAGGCAGCACATAATAAAGATAACGGTTCTTTTGCTCGACAATAATAGTGCCGACCGGTTCATTAGATTGATAAGACACAATCTGGCGGACATGTTCCGGGTTCATTTTCTTGACATCAACCGCCGGAATATTAAAGCGGCCATCCTTCATCGCGCGATACATATGTGCCGGATCACCTGCCGGTTTGCTCGCTGATTTTTTAGTTGAAGCTACTGGTTCAGCTTCTTGTTTAAGCTTGACCTCTTTAGATTTTGCTTCAGTAGAAATGCTTGTATCTGTCGGTTGTGTTGTGACACAACCCGCCAAAAACAGCGTGCTGATGATAGCACAAATTGATAGTATTTTTCCCGATGTCACAGGGTGGCTCCATTATAATTTTCATGGTTCTGCTTGGTTTCAAAAGCAGACTTAGTTGCATGAGTTGTGATTAAATATTCTGACCTTCAAATTGCGGGGTCAGATTGAGAAAACTGAACGTTTTACGAATGATTTCACCCGCTAAAGGCGCGGCGGTCAGACCAGCAGTCTGGCCGCGTGTTTCAGATTTGGGTGCCGGATCATCAACGACAATTAAATAAACATATGTGGGATCATCCATCGGCATTGCGGCTGCAAACACGTTGAAATTGCGATTTTTGGCATAGCGACCATCGATGACTTTCTCGGCTGTGCCGGTTTTGCCGCCAACCCGAAGTCCTGCAATATTAGCGCGTCGCCCTGAACCTTTAACGGCACTGAGACGATATAAATGACGCAAAATCGCACTCGCTTTTTCATTGACGATGCGCCGTGCAGGTAAATCAGTATGCGAGTGACTGCGTTTGAGCAGTGTTGGTGCCACCAATATGCCCTTGTTTAAAATGCCGCCGATGCCAGTTGCAGTTTGCAACGGCGTGGTTGCAAAGCCATGGCCAAAGGCGGCGGTAATGGAGGTGGGCGGTGTCCAATGGCGCGGCTCCATCGGCTTTGCAATTTCCGGCAGTTCAAGATGAATACGGTTCAGCAAGCCGGTTTCGACCAGAAAGTTGCGATGCGCTTCCACGCCGACCGACAATGCCTCATGCGCGGAGCCGATATTGGAAGAATAAAGAAACACTTCTTCCAGTGTCAGCGGTCGTTTTTTGCCAAAAAAATCGCGTACCAGTTGGTTGCCAACTTTGATCGGATTAGTCGCATCATAAATCGTGGTCAGATCAGCGCCTGCATATTCCACCGCCATGGCAGTGGTAAACGTTTTAATGATTGAGCCCATTTCTGAGGCGCTGGCCGTTATACGGTTAAGTCTGTCAGGAAGTTGTACTTCGGTTGGAAATTGCGGGTCAAAATCCGGTAGAGAGGCCAAGGCAATGATCTCACCGCTTTTAATATTAAGAATAACGCCGCCGACGCCAGCCGCACCGTATTGGACTAGTGCTTTTGACAATTCGTTATGCAAAGCATGTTGAACCCGCAGATCGATTGAAGTGATGATCGGCGCCAAACTTTCGGCATTCGCTAGCCCGACATGGCGGATATCATCAATGCCCTGCCCGTCTATCCACTTTTCAAGGCCTGCCACACCGGCATTATCAACATTGGTGAGGCCAATAATATGGGCTGTGGTTCGCCCTGCCGGATAAACCCGCTTAAGTTCAGGACGAAAGCCAATGCCCGGAATTCCGGCCAGCATGAGTTGGTTTTTAACGGCAGGTGTTAATTGACGCGCCAGCCAGACAAAACCTGATGAGCTGGATAATTTTCCGTAGAGCGTCTTCAATGATAGCTGCGGAATAATGCGGTTCACTTTTTCTGCAACTTCATCAATATCGGTAATACGGCGCGGCTCTGCGTATAGGGAATAGGCTGTAATATCCATGGCAAGAATTTTGCCGTTTCTGTCCAGAATAAACGGACGGCTGAAGCTTGCCTGTTGCGAAATAAATTGCTTTTCGGGGCTTTCAACCATGCCGTAATGAACAAGACGCATGAAAATAGTTGCGTAAATGGCAATGAATAGTGAAATCACCAGAGCAATTCTGTTTTTGGACGATCTGTGCTTAATCATTACGACATGCGGTTTTTCAAAAATTATACAAGCGCCATTTCCCCTCACGTAAAATCACGGAAAGTTACAGATAGAAATATTTCATGCAATCATATATTAGGGCTCTATGATTTGCCCATTGGCGCAATTTTCACTCGCTTTAATACGGAAGATGCAATGTTCGCTCACATCAAGCTGGATAGTTACGACAAGGCGCTACTCAGATTGCTCCAAGAAGATGCCACGCAGTCACAAAAAGATCTGGCTGAGCGCATCCATCTTTCGCCCGCTGCCGTTCAGCGGCGCATTGTTAAGTTACAAAAAAGCGGAGCGATCAAAAAAATTGCGGCCGTTGTTGAACCTACAGCCGTCGGCCTTCCTGTAACTGTTATCATTGAAGTCAAATTGCGTGATGAACGCTCTACTACTGTCACAGCAGCCAAAAAAATGTTCAAAAATGCTGAGGATGTGCAGCAATGTTATGGTGTTGCCGGCAGTGCGGGCATTATATTGATTATGAGTGTGCCAAGCACCGAAGAATATGAGGCGCAAACCGCTCACCTGTTGAGTGAAAACCCCTTAGTCATGTCTTATCGCACAATCATAGTCTTAGACAGGGTTAAATCCGATCTTTCCCTGCCATTATAAGCATTTACCATACGCTATTAACCACACGGATAATTTTCGTATCACAACGATCTTGCTATTATTAAACAGCTCAGACAATTATGACTGCCGCCCTTAAGCCATCAACTTCAGAGAGCGCTCATGCCTGCTAAATTTATAATAAATCCTCCGGTATTTTTCGGAGCTATTATGATCATTGGAATATTCTTAGCAGTCGGTGTTGTTGTCCCAGATCGGGCAGCAGTGATTTTTGCGCAATTGCAGCAAATGATCCTCACCAACTTCGGATGGTTTTATCTACTCTCGGTTGGCATCTTCCTCATCAGCGTTTTGTTGATTTGCTTAGGTCGTTATGGACGCTTAAAGCTCGGGCCTGATGATGCAACGCCTGATTTCAGCTTCATGTCATGGATCGCGATGTTGTTTGCGGCGGGCATGGGCATCGGTTTGATGTATTATGCCGTTGGCGAGCCGATGACGCACTTTATGGCACCTCCTACAGCGGAACCGCGCTCCGTTGCCGCAACACGCGAAGCAATGGCCGTGACATTTTTCCATTGGGGCATTCACGCATGGGCAATTTATGCGGTTGTCGGCTTATCGCTGGCTTATTTCGGCTATCGATATAATTTGCCGCTGACAATCCGCTCTGGTCTTTATCCATTGCTGAAAGAACGCATCAATGGCCCTATCGGTCATGCTGTTGATATTTTTGCGATTGTCGGCACCATGTTTGGTATTGCAACGTCTATGGGGCTCGGCGTTTCGCAGATGAATGCCGGTCTGAATTATTTGCTCGGCGTGCCAATCGGTCTGCATGTGCAATTGCCGCTGGTAGCTGCGGTGACAGCCATGGCCACAATTTCTGTGGTGACCGGCCTTGATAAAGGCGTGAAGATTTTATCTGAAACCAACTTGCTTTTTGCCATTTTGCTAATGCTTTTTGTGCTTGTTGTCGGCCCGACAACAGAGCTTTTCCGTGATTTTGTGCAAAATATTGGTCTTTATCTTGATACAATTGTCCTGCGCACATTCAATATTTATGCTTATGAGCCAACCCCTTGGGTGGATGCGTGGACATTATTTTACTGGGCATGGTGGATTTCATGGTCACCATTTGTTGGCATGTTCATTGCCCGCATTTCACGTGGCCGCACCGTACGTGAATTTGTCACCGCTGTTCTCTTTATTCCTGCCGGTTTTACATTCTTCTGGATGACCGTTTTTGGCAATTCGGCAATCATGATCGATACAACCATTGCCGATGGTAAATTGGGTGCGGAAATTGCCGCTGATGTTTCTGTCGGCTTGTTCTATTTCTTCGAATATCTCCCATGGACGACGCTAACCTCCGGTTTGGCGGTATTGCTCGTTGCAATTTTCTTTGTCACCTCCGCCGATTCAGGCTCATTGGTTATTGATGCAATTGCCGCAGGTGGCGAAACTGAAACCACCACAGGTCAGCGTGTATTCTGGTGTGCCTTGGAAGGTGTTGTTGCGGCAAGCCTGCTGATTGCAGGTGGCTTGAATGCACTGCAATCGGTCACCATTGCCAGTGCATTGCCGTTTTGTGTGGTTATTCTGGCGCTTGTCTGGTCGCTTTTCAAAGGTATGAAAGCCGATTTGGCACAAAAAGAAGCGCAGGCAACAATACCATCACCACCAAGTGCACAACCTGCCTCCGGTCTGACATGGCAGCGCAGGCTCTCATTGATTTTGCACGCACCATCAAAACGTGAGGTTGCTAATTTTATTAATGGCACAGCCAAAGACGCACTCAATGCCGTGACCAAAGAACTGAACAATCGCGGCCGTGAAACGGTAGTCGATGAAGACGAAAATGGTGCAATTGCACTGCGCTCTACCGCTGAGGGCATGCGCGATTTTATTTATGGTATTATGCCGGTGCAACAACTTGCCCCTGCCTATTCAACCCTTGGTGTCGGCAAACCCAATTACCGGCATGAAGCACGTACATATTTCTCCAGCGGCGGGCGCGGATATGATGTAATGGGCTTCACCAGAGAGCAGTTGATTGCTGATATTCTGGTTCAGTTTGAACGTTATCTGGCTTTGGTTCATACGCCTGAAACACAACTGGTACACAGTGCACCTGAGCATTCCAGCGCAGAATTGAGCTAATCAAAATAATGGGTGAAGTTGCGAGCGACTGCTTACTTCACCCGCCATTTCTCCAGTTTTCTTGCCAAAGTTCGGCGATGCATACCAAGGCGGCGGGCAGTTTCAGAAATATTAAACTCCGCCTCCACCAAGGTTTCGTGAATACGTTCCCATTCTAGATTTTTAATCGAAGTCGGCCTCGTTGTCAGGGGCACAGATGCATCGCCCTCTTGCTTGTCAAAGGCCGCAATAATATCATTGGTGTTTGAGGGTTTTGGCAGATACTGGCAAGCGCCAAGCTTGATCGCCTCAACCGCAGTGGCAATGCTGGCAAAGCCGGTCAGCACAACAATCTTCATATTACGGTCATGCTGATGCAAAAGCTTCACGCATTCAAGACCTGAACCGCTGGGCAATTTTAAATCCACCACCGCAAAAGCGGGCGATGCAACGGCTAAAATGCGCTGAACCTGATCAATATCATCGCATAAATGCACACTGTAATCACGCCGCTCAAATGAGCGCTTTAAAGCGCGTGCAAAGGATGCATCATCTTCAATGATAATTAATTCACGCTTATCAGTCATTGCATTCACCATAGCATAAAGAGGCAAGCGGCAGACGAATTGTAACAATTGCGCCTTTATCCGCTTTGTTTTGTGCCGTCATTTGACCGTTAAGCTTGCGCACAACATTGCTGACCAGATAAAGCCCTAAGCCGCCTTCGGGGCGTCCTTTGGTCGAGCAATATGCCTTGCCGAGTTCTGCCAAAACATCAGGCTTAAAGCCTGCCCCTTCATCACTGATAGAAATAATAAGATAGTCACCTTCTATCATGGCTTCAATGCCGATCTGATCTGCTGAAGCCTCACGCGCATTGTCCATCACATTGAAAATCATTTGCTTCAGAGCAATATCACAAATAATCGGTATGTCCGGTTGACAATGATTGATATAATTTGTGCGCGTTACAGGATAAAGACCCTGCCATTCGCTAATCAGATCATCCAAAAACTGGTTGATTGTCGTGCGCAGAGCGCCCTCGCCGCGCGCTGTACCGGAAGACAATAAAATACCCGAAACAATTGTCTTGCAGCGGTCAATCTGCGCCAGCATGTCAGTTAGCTCCTCCTCGATAACCGGATCTTGTTGAAACAATGGCATACGTTGCCAATCGCTCAAAATAACGGATACCGTTGCCAGCGGAGTGCCAAGTTCGTGTGCAGCACCCGAAGCCATCAATCCCATGCGAACAATATGGTCTTCCTCTGCCGATTGTGCATCGCGTGCGCTTAAAT
>JAEWHQ010000192.1 GCA_023387715.1 Pseudomonadota bacterium
GCTTACACGGTCTTTAAACAAAACCAGAGAAGGTGCCGGATATTGCGCACCTTGTGACTGGAAAATACCGCTCCATGTATCTTCGGTTTCAGCCAGAATGGTACGTACAAACTGGGTCATTTCATCATTTTGCACCTGACCGCCTTGCGCAACAGAACGGCCGGATTGCTGTGACTGGGTTTGTGCCGGCATGGAACCGTCACTGAAAAGCACCGCCCATGGATCAACGCCGACAAATTTCAGCACGAAGAACATGATCACCAGAATGACGATACCGGAAACGCCGCCACCGCGTACAATACGAAAACCGGGGCCACCGAAGCCGCCACCGCCCATATTGCCGCCAAAGCCGCCCCGACTGCCGCCTAAGCCATTATCGCCATTGACACGTCGGTCTTCCACATTGTCACTTTGCCTGCGGCCTTGCCAACGCATGCGCGAACTCCCTGTTCAGCTTAACTTTTAAATTCATAGCACAAAACGGCTCAAACAATCATCCTGATCTGCATCGCGTTGCGATTGCATCATCAACGTCGAAACCACCCTTACAGTTCCGCGCATCCAATCAGATGCTGCAAAAAGAATGAGCCGCTTTATTTTTGCTCTTTATAAATCACACAGAGATTCTTTATTCTATTCAGAAACGCAGTTTCTTTGACAAAAAGCGTCCCCTCTTTGTGCATATTGGTCAAATTTCATGCCTGATCTGGCCACAGAAACACCGATATGCAAAAAAGATGGTGCTAACATGCAAAATAATGCCATAAAAATGAAATTAGAGGGTTCCGCTTAAAGCGATCATTGCCTATAAGGCACGCTTAGCCCAAGAATTTAAATTGCCGCCAACCCGCCGGATATCCGTGCGGGCTTTTCTGGCAGGCTAAGCAAACAATAGGATGTCACCATGCCGAAACGTACAGATATAAAATCTATCCTTATTATCGGTGCCGGACCTATTGTTATCGGACAGGCATGTGAGTTTGACTATTCAGGAACTCAGGCTTGTAAGGCACTGAAAGAGGAAGGCTACCGCATCATCCTCGTCAACTCCAATCCGGCCACCATCATGACCGATCCGGATCTGGCAGATGCGACCTATATTGAGCCGATCACACCAGAAGTTGTGGCAAAGATCATTGCCAAAGAACGCCCTGATGCATTGCTGCCAACCATGGGTGGCCAGACAGCGCTTAACACTGCATTGTCGCTGCGTCGCATGGGCGTTTTGGAACGCTACAATGTGGAAATGATCGGTGCGGATGCCCATGCCATTGATAAGGCAGAAGACCGCGCCCTCTTCCGCGAAGCAATGCAGAAGATCGGCCTTGATACACCGACATCTTTCCTTGCCAACGCAACCGAAGTTAAAGAAGAAGACCGTAAGGCACACGACGCACGCCGTGCTGAACTGCGCGCAACCCTTTCAGGCGATGCGCTTGACGCGGCTCTTGATAAGCTAGAAACCGAATGGCAGCTCGGCGAAACCGATCGCAAGCAGCGCTATATGGGCCACGCTTTGTCGAAGGCTGCACAGGCGCTCGACATTGTTGGCTTGCCAGCCATTATCCGCCCAAGCTTTACCCTTGGCGGCACCGGCGGTGGTATTGCTTACAACCGTCAGGAATTCTTCGAAATCATCGAAGGCGGCCTTGATGCTTCGCCAACCACTGAAGTGCTGATTGAAGAATCCGTTCTCGGCTGGAAAGAATATGAAATGGAAGTTGTGCGCGATAAAGCGGACAACTGCATCATCATTTGCTCCATCGAAAACGTCGATCCGATGGGCGTTCACACAGGTGACAGTATCACTGTTGCACCTGCCCTCACCCTGACCGACAAAGAATACCAGATCATGCGTAATGCATCGATTGCGGTTCTTCGTGAAATCGGCGTTGAAACCGGCGGTTCCAACGTGCAGTTCGCCATCAATCCGGCCAATGGCCGTATGATCGTCATTGAAATGAACCCACGCGTGTCGCGCTCATCCGCACTGGCTTCCAAAGCAACCGGCTTCCCGATTGCCAAAGTGGCTGCCAAGCTTGCTGTCGGCTATACGCTGGACGAATTGGACAATGACATTACCGGTGGTGCAACCCCTGCTTCGTTTGAACCAAGCATTGACTATGTTGTCACCAAAATCCCGCGCTTTGCTTTTGAAAAATTCCCGGGCTCTTCGCCAATCCTCACCACTGCAATGAAATCGGTTGGTGAAGTGATGGCTATCGGCCGTACTTTCCAGGAATCCTTGCAAAAAGCGCTTCGCGGCCTCGAAACCGGTCTGACCGGCTTTGACGAAATTTCCATTCCGGGCATTGAAGACGGCGACGAAAAGAACGCAATCCGCGCAGCTATCGGCACACCGACACCAGATCGTCTGCGTATGGTTGCCCAGTCCATGCGGTTGGGTCTTACCAATGAACAGATCCATGATGCCAGCAAGATCGACCCTTGGTTCCTCGACCAGATTTCTGAAATCGTACAGATGGAACAGCGTGTGCGTGAGCACGGACTGCCGCAAGATGCAGAAAATCTGCGTATGCTGAAAGCCATGGGCTTCTCTGATGCCCGTCTGGCCAGCATCACCGGTCAGGATGCCAGCGATGTGGCAAAACTGCGCGCTGAACTGAAAGTTCATCCGGTTTTCAAGCGCATTGATACATGCGCTGCCGAATTCGCTTCGCCAACCGCTTACATGTATTCTTCTTATGAAACCCCGTTTGCAGGCAGCACCGCTTCGGAAGCCGGCGTTTCAGATCGCAAGAAGGTTGTTATCCTCGGTGGCGGCCCTAACCGTATCGGTCAGGGTATCGAGTTTGACTATTGCTGCTGCCATGCCGCTTTTGCACTCGGTGACGCTGATTTTGAAGCGATCATGGTCAACTGTAACCCTGAAACGGTTTCAACCGACTATGATACCTCAGACCGCCTTTATTTCGAACCGCTGACTGCGGAAGATGTGCTTGAAATTCTGCGCGTTGAGCAGCAGGCCGGTACATTGCACGGCGTTATCGTTCAGTTTGGTGGCCAGACCCCGCTGAAGCTTGCAGAAGCGCTTGAAAAAGCCGGTATTCCGATCCTTGGTACATCGCCTGATGCAATTGACCTTGCAGAAGACCGTGACCGCTTCCAGAAACTGCTGATCAAAAACGATCTCAACCAGCCTAAAAACGGCATTGCCTATTCCGTAGAACAGGCGCGCCTTATTGCTGGTGATCTCGGCTTCCCGCTGGTTGTGCGTCCTTCTTACGTGCTTGGTGGTCGTGCGATGCAGATCATTCAGGATGAACGTGGCTTGCAGTCATACCTGCTCGACACCGTGCCTGAACTGGTACCGGAAGATATCAAGGCGAAATATCCGAACGATAAAACCGGCCAGATCAATACATTGCTTGGTAAAAACCCGCTTCTGTTCGATACCTATCTGGTCGATGCAATCGAAGTGGACGTTGACTGCCTCTGCGATGGCACCAACACATATGTTTCCGGTATTATGGAGCATATTGAAGAAGCCGGTATTCACTCCGGTGACAGTGCCTGCTCATTGCCGGTTCATACCCTGACACCAGCAATCGTTGCAGAACTCAAGCGCCAGACCGCAGCTCTTGCCAAAGCGCTCAATGTTGTCGGCCTGATGAACGTGCAGTTTGCAATCCAGAAAGATCAGATCTTCGTTCTGGAAGTAAACCCACGCGCATCGCGTACCGTTCCGTTCGTAGCAAAAGCAATCGGCACACCGATTGCCAAGGTTGCAGCCCGTATCATGGCCGGTGAAACCCTTGATGCAGCGCTGAACGCCTATGGCGGCGAACCGGATATGTCGAAGCGTCCGCATATTGCAGTGAAAGAAGCTGTGTTCCCATTTGCCCGCTTCCCGGGCGTCGATACACTGCTCGGTCCTGAAATGCGCTCGACCGGTGAAGTTATGGGTCTGGATTACGACTTCGCTATCGCATTTGCGAAAGCGCAGCTCGGTGCTGGTGTTGACCTGCCGCGTGAAGGTGCAGTGTTTGTCTCCGTTCGTGATGAAGACAAAGAACGCATCCTGCCAGCCGTTAAGAAACTGGCCGATCTCGGCTTTGAAGTTCTGGCAACCGGCGGCACACAGCGCTTCCTCGCGGAGCATGGTGTGAAAGCAAACAAGGTCAACAAGGTCATCGAAGGCCGTCCGCATATTGAAGATGCAATCCGCAACCGTCAGGTTCATCTGGTCTTCAACACCACGGACAGCGCCAGTGCTGTGTCGGATTCTAAATCCATCCGCCGTGCAACCTTGATGCACAAGCTGCCTTACTACACCACCATTTCCGGTGCAGAATCAGCAACCGAAGCAATCGCAGCACTGAAAGCCGGCTCACTGCAAGTGCGCCCGCTGCAAGATTACTTCACGGCCTAAGCCTGAAATTAAAAAAGCCGGTGATCCCCTCACCGGCTTTTTTTATGGGTGCATTTTTATAAAAAGCTACTCTGACGCTACACGGCTCTTTGCTCATATTTTCAAAATTCCATCAGAAAATGATTGAATTTACAAATAGGCCACATCCTTATTCTGCTGATTTATCAGTGTTTTTTCATGAATTTATTAGCCTTGGTGACCGCTTGTGCCTTCTAAAATAATAGCGTATAAGGCATTATCGATTTTTCGGTCGAGTGACTTTGCGACCCGTGCGGCCTGTTCGCGCTTCCTGACGATCTCCAATCCATAATTTCGATCCACGGGACGTGTGCATACCATACGGACTTGAATTTATTCGTTACGCAAAGGAATTTCCCATGGCTACGGGAACTGTAAAGTGGTTTAACACGACCAAGGGTTTTGGCTTCATTCAACCTGATCAGGGCGGTACTGACGTTTTCGTTCATATCTCCGCTGTTCAGCGCGCTGGCCTCACCACTCTTGATGAAGGTCAGAAGGTTTCTTACGAAATCGTTCAGGAC
>JAEWHQ010000231.1 GCA_023387715.1 Pseudomonadota bacterium
GGATCCACCAGCGAGTTCATCTTCATCCAGATAGAGCCTTTGCGCCCTGCTTTGGCGTGAGTAATCTCATCTTCAATATGTTTGAGAATACGGCCACGCAAGGTCAGTGGCGAAATCGCAATCTGCATTTCGTCAGATGGCTGCGTATAACCGGTGATGAAGTTGAAAATATTGGCAACATCACCGGCGATCACCGGATCAGAGGTGAAAAATGACAAATCCGTATAAACTTTAGCGGTCACCGGATGATAATTGCCGGTGCCCAGATGCACATAGGTGCGTAATTTCTGGTTTTCACGGCGCACCACCAGCGACATTTTAGAGTGTGTTTTCCAGTCGATAAAACCGAAAACCACCTGTACGCCAGCACGTTCCATATCACGCGCCCAGCGAATATTGGCTTCTTCGTCAAAGCGGGCTTTCAGCTCAACCAAAGCTGTCACTGATTTTCCAGCCTCCGCCGCATCAATCAAAGCGCGCACAATCGGGCTGTCATTGGAGGTACGGTAAAGCGTTTGTTTGATCGCCAGCACATCCGGATCTTGTGCCGCTTGGCGCAGAAACTGCACCACTACATCAAAAGACTCGTATGGATGGTGAACAATAATATCTTTTTCGCGAATAGCGGCCATGCAATTGCCGCCATGTTCACGAATACGCTCAGGAAAACGCGGATTATATGTAACGAATTTCAAATCATTACGCGGAACATTGATAAGTTCTGAAATAGTGTTGAGCGCCAGCAATCCTTCCAGAACGCTGACACGCTTTTGCGAGACACCCAGTTCGGTTGCCACCAGATCACGCAAATTTTCTGAAATATCGGAATCAAATTCAATGCGGATCACTTCGCCGTGACGACGGCGCTTCAAGGCGCTTTCAAACAAGCGCACCAGATCTTCCGCTTCTTCCTGCAACTCAATATCGCTGTCGCGAATGATGCGGAATGTACCGGCCTCGCCCACTTCATAACCTGGAAAAAGCTTGCCGATAAACAGGCTCACCGTATCTTCCAACGTCACAAAACGATGGCTCTTTTCGTTCGGCAACTGGATGAATCGCTGCAATGCGACCGGCAGACGCAAAAGCGCGGTCATATTGTGCTTATCTTTTTTACGGCTCAGTTGCAGCGCAATGGAAAAGCCCAAATTCGGAATGAACGGAAACGGATGCGCCGGATCAATCGACAATGGCGTCAGAACCGGAAAAATGGTTTCCTGAAAATGGGTTTCAAGCCATTTCTGTTCTTTTTTGGTCATCGTATTCGGACGGACGATCTCAATTTTTTCCGCCAGCAATTCCTGACGCAGGTTTGACAAACAGACCTGCTGCGCATGCTGCAATTTGCCCACTTCGCACAAAATAAAATCAAGCTGTTCTTCCGGCGTGCGGCCATCGGGCGTACGTGTCACCACGCCTTCACGCACCTGCGCTGCAAGACCTGCAATGCGCACCATGAAAAACTCATCCAGATTGGCGGCAGAAATAGAAAGAAAACGCACCCGTTCCAGCAAAGGCTGGCGTTTATTTGAGGCTTCTTCCAACACCCGATGATTAAACTGTAACCAGGAAAATTCCCGGTTCACGAATCTCGCCGGACTATGCGCCAGAGAAACCGGCTCTTCCGCAACGACGACCTCAGCAGAATTCACCATTTCCAGCTCCGAATTTTGCATCACTGCCGTATCATTCATGACCTAACCATCCCGTTGCAACCTGATTTGGGTAATGTTTGCAACCTATGGACATTTCATATGACAGTTTTATAGCAAAAATGACAAATAATAGTTAGAAGAGATAAAATCGCTTCTCAAAACAAGTCAAGCTGGTTGCAGCCAAGCTACAGGCGGGTTACAGGCAAGCAACAGACTTTTTAATTACCGTGGTTAAAGCAACGGAGCTATCAATGTCCGATCATATCATCCCTCATTTTCAAAACAGCGACGGCCATCGGGCTATTGAAATCGGTGTTAAGGAATTTATGTGCGTTGGCGCTAATCCGCCATTTGATCATCCGCATGTGTTTATCGATATGGGTGCAGAGGCAGAGGCCGTATGCCCTTATTGCTCCACACATTACCGCTACAACAGCAAGCTTGATGCAACCACCACTGTTCCGGCTGGCTGCGCTTATGTGAGCGACACAGCAAACCCTACTTAATAAGCAACAACAATGAAAAACACTGCAAAGCCAACCGTTCTCATTGCTGGTGGTGGCGTTGCCGGTCTGACAGCAGCACTGGCTTTTGCGAATAAGGGTTTTTCTGTTTGTCTTTTTGATAAAGCGGCCGAATTTTCAGAAGTTGGTGCCGGTCTGCAACTGGCGCCAAATGCCACAAGGCTGCTTCAGCGCCTTGGCGTGATGGAAAAACTTGCACCTTCAGCCGTGACACCACAAGCGCTCCTGCTCAAAGACGGCAAAAGCGCCAAAACGCTGACATCTATGTCGTTGGATGCGGCAGTGCATCGATGGGCTGCGCCTTATGTTGTATGCCACCGCGCCGATTTACAATCGGCTCTTTTAAGCACCTGTCAGGACAATCCCGATATCAGTATCCGGCTTGGCTGCGAAGCGGTGTTGTTTCAAGAACATACCAATGGCATCAGCCTCACCGTCCGTCATAATGGCTTAGACGAGCGGTTTGACGGCGCTCTGCTGCTTGGTTGCGATGGCGTATGGTCTAAACTACGCTCACCCTTACCGGCACCGGAATTCAGCGGCCATATAGCATGGCGCTTAAGTGTTGAAAAAGCCGATCTGCCGCAAAGCTTTCTACAAGCCATCAATCAGCAAACTGCCGTCTCTGCATGGCTTGGAGCTGACCGGCATTTTATCGCCTATCCGGTCAAAGCCGGCAGCGCTTATAATTTTGTCGCGATTACCCGCGGTCAGGTCAGCGATAAAAGCTGGGACAAATCAGGCGACCATCAAAAACTAACATCCGAATATCAAAACTGGCATCCGGCTATCCGGGATATTATCGCGCAAAACAAGCAGTGGACATATTGGCCGCTCTTTCAGATGGCAGAGCCGCATTTCGTCGTCAGCAACCACTTTGTGCTGTTGGGTGACGCATCTCATGCCGTCACGCCCTTTGCCGCGCAAGGGGCTGCTATGGCGATTGAAGACGCTTTCAGCCTTGCAGAGCATTTGCCAATGAACCAAAATCTCTGGCCGCAGGCGCTAAGCACTTATAATTCCACACGATTGAAACGTATTCAGTCTGTCGCCAAACGGGGCGCTTTCAATAAATTTGCTTATAATGCCAGCGGCGCTGTAGCCATTGCGCGTAATCTGATTTTCAAATTGCGTTCGCCTGAAAGCCTGCTCAGCGATCTGGACTGGCTCTATGCTTATAAAGCCGATCAACTATCAGAATAGACAGAATTTAAGCTGTCGCTAATACCCCTATAAAGGGTTCAACATAATTTAATCATGTCTAAAATGTGACACGACTAAAGATTTTCCGTGACAAACATTAAAATGTGGGCTAATTTCTAAATACAACTGAGGGAGTAGAACAAACTACTCTTACTACGCGGTCAAAGTCTTGGGAGGATTGATCTAGGCGCGAATTACGCTGCCACCGGAAACGGGTACAGATCGGGCGCGAATTTAATAGCAAGGCGAAAGCCTTGCTTTTTTTTGTCCAAATTCCGCCGAAGCGACATTCGAACCCTATGCAATATTCGCATTACAAAATGAGGTAAATGCATAATCCCCTTGCTTTACAAGGAGTTACGCAAAAACCTCTTAATGACACTGTTTTTATAGGATTAACATAATCAAAACGCAACCCCTTAAATGGCAGTTTGTTTAAAATTCTAAAATGAACTGCGGTTTTGATTATTTTTGCAAAATATCCCCTGTGGATGCAGCATTTTTTTGCAAGCGCGTATTCCACCCCCCACTGCACGAATCATCATGAATGCGTGGGGCTGTTTTCAGAATGATTCTATTAAACAGAGCCGGCTTTACAAAAAAATGACCTTAAAAAATCACTCTGAGCCATTCTCACGATAAATATCGATGTTCAGATCACGGATTTTCTTGCGCAATGTATTGCGGTTAAGCCCCAGCACATCTGCCGCCTTAATCTGATTGCCGCGTGTTGCCAGCAGGCAGGCGGCAATCAATGGCCGCTCCACCTCTTCAATAATGCGCTGATAAAGACCGCTTTCCGGCAAACCCTGATCAAACAAAGCCTGCATGTGATGTTCCAGCAAAGTTGTGAAATCAACTTCACTTGCCGCCAGCCCTGCATTGCCCGCAAAAGCGCTGATACCCTGCCCTTCAAAGCCAACACTCAATTCAGCTTTAATGACATCCTCGCCGATTTCATTTTGCGGATAGAGCACACTCAGGCGACGCACCAGATTTTCCAGCTCGCGCACATTGCCCGGCCAGCTATGCTGTTGCAGAAGTTCCATCGCTTTGGGTGAAATCTGCTTTTCTTCAAGATTTTGCGCCCGCCCTAAGCGGAAAAAATGCCGGATCAGATCGGGTATATCCTCACACCGCTCACGCAGGCTCGGAATTTTAAGCGGCACCACATTCAGCCGGTAATAAAGATCTTCACGGAACAGATTACGGCTCATCAATTGGGTTAGGTTCTGATTGGTTGCCGCCACAATGCGCACATTGGTTTTGATCGGCTTATGACCACCCACGCTCGTATATTCACCCTGCTGCAACACGCGTAACAGCCGCGTTTGCGCTTCCATCGGCATATCACCGATTTCATCCAGAAATAACGTGCCGCCTTCCGCTTGTTCAAAACGACCGCTGGCGCGTTGAAAAGCGCCGGTAAACGCACCTTTTTCATGACCGAACAATTCCGATTCGATCAGATCACGCGGAATAGCTGCCATATTGACCGCAACAAACGGCGCTTTGGCACGGCGCCCATAATCATGCAGCGCACGGGCGATCAGTTCCTTCCCCGTACCAGATTGACCGGTAATCAACACGGTCAGATCAGAACCCATCATCCG
>JAEWHQ010000274.1 GCA_023387715.1 Pseudomonadota bacterium
CGTCTCAGCCGGTTGGAAGAACGCTTAGGCACAAGGCTTTTGCAGCGCACAACCCGCCAGATTGCACTGACCGAAGCAGGTCAAGGCTATTATGAGCGGATCTTAGGTATTTTGGCCGGTATTGAAGAAGCGGAAGATTTTGTAGCGCGGCGCTCGCAAGATGCGCGCGGCACATTAAAAATCTCAGTTCCCACCTCTTTTGGCCGTATGCATATCGCACCGCATCTTGAGCCCTTCATGCGGGAAAATTCCGACCTCACCATCAATATGATGCTGTCGGATGAACTGGTTGATATTGTCGGCGACGGCTACGATCTGGCCATCCGTATCGGTGAATTATCCGATTCGACCCTTGTGGCGCGCAGACTTGCGCCAGTCACACGCATCTTGGTGGCCTCGCCGCATTATATTGCCACGCGCGGCATGCCGCAGACATTTGATGATTTAGACCAGCATTCTTGTCTGGCGCCGCATAATAATGAAGCATGGCGCTTAGAAGGCCCTGACGGCCCTGTCGTATTGCGTCCTTCCGGCCCGTTGCAAACCAATTCCAGCGAAGTGGTGCGCGAAGCGGTACTCGCCGGTATCGGCATTGCCCAACGCTCTACCTGGGATATAGGCCCTGAGCTCGCCGCCGGTAAACTGGTGCAGGTACTGCCTGCCTACACAGCCTCGCGCAATGTGGCGATCCATGCAGTTTATCCATCACGCCAGTTTCTGCCTGCCAAAGTGCGGCTGTTTATCGATTATCTGGCCGAACTTTATGGCACCGTCCCCTATTGGGACAGCGGCATTTACCCTGAACATCACAAGAAATAATCGCCCTCACCTGATTTTGAAGTAAAGCTTGATCCATGACAGAGACCAACAGCGCCACGATCTTTACCACTATCAAATCGAGCAAAACCTCGGATGAAGTGGTGCGCCAGATTGAGGCTCTGATTTTGGAAGGCGTGCTGCGCGGTGGTGATCGCCTGCCTTCAGAACGCGAACTAGCCTTGCAGTTTGATGTCTCCCGCCCGATTTTGCGTGATGCCTTAAAGCAGCTGGAGCTTTCCGGTCTGGTGGTTACCCGTCATGGTGACGGCACATCCATTGCCAATGTCATCGGGCAGGTTTTCAGCGAACCGGTGGTAAAACTTTTTCCAGCCCACCATAAAGCAGCAGCGGATTATCTTGAATATCGCCGCGAAATCGAAAGCATTGCCGCACAATATGCGGCAGAACGCGCCACCAGCGCCGACAAAGCCTTGCTCACCGATTTGATGGAGGGCATGGAAAAAGCGCATCTGGCTAAAGACTATGCGCTGGAAGCAAAGCTGGATGTTGAGTTTCACAATGCTATCGGCGAATGCGCCCATAATATTGTGCTCTTGCACACATTGCGCTCTTGCTATCAGCTTTTGAATGACGGTGTTTTTTATAATCGCAGCATTGTCTATGACAGTGCGGAATCATCCACCCGCCTGCTTGATCAGCACAAAGCGATTTATCTCGCCATCATGGCCGCAGACAAAGAAGCCGCCGCCAAAGCCGCTGCTTCACATATTCGTTTTCTGGAAGTGCAGATGGATAAAAAGCAGCGCGCCATGATGCGCGAAAGAACTGCTCAATTGCGTGCCCTGCAAAGAGGTGTCGCAACAGAAAGCCCTATTCACGATTAAGCAAACAGGGCTTTAAAAATTAAGATTAATGACGGTGTGAAACCGAAACACCGTAACCGTCGCTGGAAACCTGATCACCGGCATCTACGGAAAAAATACCTGCTGCCATGAAAACGATACTGGAAAGCATCAATACGGTTACTAAAGTCGCGTGTTTAACGGTCATCTTTTAAAACTCTCGGGCATCAATTCATGTGGGGGATTTGGCTTTATCAAACAGGATCACGACCACCGGACTAAATGCGGCTTTGTCATCCTGTTTGAAAAACCCATGAGCCAGTTACAATGCAAAAAGATTACCGGCAACTAAACCAACAGCACTTATGCAGTAGTTTGTAGTACCCAGCACAAATAACAGGGGGGCTGTGGCAAGCTTGCAACGAAAACAGCCCGGTTGTGGTTAATTTAATGTATCAATTTTCATAGTCTGCATGGCCCTCATGCAGTGAGTGCGCATTTTTTAAAACCGGCACCGGCACATTCAGCTATTGATTCCTTTTCGCACACTAAAAAGCCGCTCTTGACCTGCCCGCATGCTTTCTGCCATCGATAATTTCATGAGAGCAAATTACAAAATGCAACGATTATATCTGGATGCCGACTTTGCCGCAGATGCGGTAATTGAAGCACCAACTGAGGCTGCCCATTATCTGACCCATGTGCTGCGTATGAAAGCAGATGCACAGGTACTGGTTTTCAATGGCCGCGATGGTGAGTGGAAGGCAACCCTCAAACCTGAGGGCAAAAAGCGCCTGCACCTGCAAATCAATGAGCAAACACGGGTGCAGCCGGAAGCATCAAAACTGATTTATTGCTTTGCTCCGCTCAAGCAAGGGCGCCTTGATTACATGGTACAAAAGGCCGTGGAGATGGGTGCAGGTGTTTTGCAGCCTGTCATTACCCAGCACACACAAGTGCCCAAACTGGGCATCGACCGTATCAAGGCCAATGCAACAGAAGCTGCCGAACAATGCGGCAATTTAAGTCTGCCGGAATGCCGTGAGGCTTTGCGTTTTGATGCATTTTTAGAGCAATGGGACACATCCGTGCCGCTGATTTTTTGCGATGAAGGGCACGAATCAAACAATCCCTTGGAGCAGCTGCAAGCACTGCCGCGCGGTACTTATGGAATTATTATTGGGCCAGAGGGTGGTTTTTCGGAAAGCGAACGCCAATATCTGCATAACCAACCCTTTGTGACCTCAATCCCGCTAGGACCCAGAATTTTGCGTGCAGATACAGCAGCCGTTGCAGCCCTCACTCTTGTTCAGGCCGTTTTAGGTGATTGGTAAGATATGCTCATTTTACAAGGTCACATTTTTCCGCAACACAGTGTTTAATCGAAATAGGCTTGCTTGATTTGACAATTGCGTCCTATCACTCAACTAATCGCATCTATTAATTTAAGGATCGGACAGCATGGCGCGCGATACAACTGACGAGACAGCTATCTCGGGCGTTGAAGACTTAGCTCTTTATTTGGCCGACGGCTGCAAGCCGAAAGACAAATGGCGCATTGGTACCGAGCACGAAAAATTTCCATTTTATGCTCATGAAAACAGCCCTGTTCCTTATGAAGGCGACAAAGGCATTAAAGCGATCCTTGACGGTATGCAGGCCAAGCTTGGCTGGGAGCCGATCATCGACGAAGGCAATATTATCGGCCTCGTCGAGCCAACCGGTCAGGGTGCAATCTCACTGGAACCGGGCGGTCAGTTCGAGCTTTCCGGTGCTCCGGTTTCTAGCATTCACCAGACCTGCCGCGAAGTAAATGCGCATCTGGCACAGGTGCGTGAAATTGCCGAACCGCTTGGCATCCGCTTTCTAGGGCTCGGCGGCAGCCCGAAATGGACATTGGCAGAAACGCCTGTCATGCCAAAGTCACGCTATAAAATCATGACCAATTATATGCCTAAAGTGGGAACACAAGGGCTGGACATGATGTATCGCACCTCCACCATTCAGGTGAATTTGGACTTCTCGTCTGAAACGGATATGCGCCGCAAAATGCAGGTTTCGATGAAACTGCAATCTGTCGCAACGGCCCTTTTTGCCGCCTCTCCGTTTACCGAAGGCAAGCCAAACGGCCTGCAATCATGGCGCTCTGACATCTGGCGCGATACTGATAATCAGCGTTCCGGCGTTCTGCCATTCGTCTTCTCGGAAAATTTCGGTTTTGCCGATTATGCCGAATGGGCGCTTGATGTGCCGATGTATTTCATCCTGCGTAATGGCCATTATCATGACTGCACCCATGTGACCTTCCGCCAGTTTATGAATGGCGCATTGAAGGGTGAAGTAGCTGATCCGGTGCCAAATCAGGGCGACTGGGCAAACCATATCTCCACGCTTTTCCCTGAAGTACGCTTGAAGCGCTTCCTCGAAATGCGCGGTGCCGATGGCGGCCCTTGGCGTCGTATTTGTGCACTTCCGGCCTATTGGGTTGGCCTTCTCTATGATGAAGAAGCGCTGGATGCAGCTGAACAGCTCACCAAAGACTGGACCTATGAAGAAGTGCTCGCACTTCGCAACATCGTTCCGGCACAAGGTCTGCACAGCCCGTTCCGTGGCCACAAGCTGCATGAAATTGCCCGTGAGACGCTCACCATTTCCAAGCTCGGCCTGAAAAACCGCAACAAACTTAATAATGACGGCTTCGACGAAACCTGTTTCATCGCGCCATTGGAAGAAGTTATTGCCCGTGGCAGCACCGAAGCTGAAAAAATGTTGGAAGCATATCACTCTGTCTGGGGCGGCTCCATCGACCCGATTTTCCTCGAATATGCTTATTAAGATACTGATTTAATTTATCAGTTCTGTTTTGACGAAGGCCAGACAACCGCTAACCGGTTATCTGGCCTTTTTCGTGCTACAATTAGGCTCATTGATTTATCACAAAAATAGATAGATTATCGCCGTTCAATAATAATAAAAACGGATATATAGGCAATGAATACTCCGCTCGATCTGGATCAGCTGCAAACCTTCATTGCAATTGCTGACAGCGGCAGTTTTACGCGTGCCGCAGAGACGATTTTTAAAACCCAGTCTGCCGTTTCCATGCAAATGCGCCGTCTGGAAGAACGTATCGATAAGCCGCTTTTTGAGCGCGACGGCCGCAATAACCGCCTGACCGAAGATGGTCAGAAGCTGTTGATCTATGCGCGCCGCATGCTTCGCCTCAGCCATGAAGCAATTGCTTCTTTTGACGACCAGCAGTTGGAAGGCCACATCCGCATCGGCATGCCGGATGATTATGCTGACCGTTTTCTGCCTGAGATTATGGCGCGTTTTTCGCGTTCCAATCCACGTATTGAGCTGTCAGTTGTCTGCGAGCCATCCATCAATCTTAATGAACTGATCAAGAAGGGCGAATTGGACATTGCACTGGTGACCCAATGCGATCAGGTACGCCCATCAGAAATTTTGCGAACTGAGCCGTTATTATGGGTCTCCTCCGCCAGCCATAATATTCATGAAGCGGAAGTGCTGCCTCTGGCGGTCGGGCGCACCACATGCGTTTGGCGCCGCTCAGCCATTCATGCTTTGGTGGAAGCGCAACGCGATTATCGCATCCTGTTTACCAGCTGGTCGGCAAGCGTTTTAAGCGCTGCAGTGCTGGCAGGTCTTGCTGTTGCTGTGCTGCCTGAATGTGCGCTGCGCCCGGGCATGCGCGTGCTGACCGAAGCTGAAGGCTTTGCACAATTGCCAAAATTCGGCATCGGCATTTTGCGTGGTGCCAGCAAACAGGCCGCCATTATGGATGCGCTGGTGCAGCACATTGTGGCAAGTCTTGAAACAATTTCTGCGCCACCCATTACATCGCTCAACCCCGAGCGCCAATTGGCAAACCATCAAAAGCAAAAGAAGAGCAACACACATTATCTGGCGATAGACTGGTAATTCATGCGCCTCACAGCTTGACCTTAAAGCGCAAAAACTGGCCAATAGGCATATGAATAACCTGTTCGATTCGCCGCCTCCGGCAAATGCAGCTGCTAAAAACAGCAGCTCCAATGTTGCTGAATATTCTGTCTCCGAAATTTCGGGCGCGCTTAAACGCTCGATCGAGGAGCAGTTTGGCCATGTGCGCGTGCGCGGTGAAATTTCCGGTTATCGCGGCCCTCATTCATCAGGCCATGCCTATTTTGCTTTAAAAGACGACAAAGCCCGCATGGAAGCGGTGGTTTGGCGCGGATCAATGAGCAAATTACGCTTCCGGCCGGAAGAAGGCATGGAAGTGATTGCCACCGGCAAGCTCACCACCTATCCGGGCTCTTCCAAATATCAGATTGTCATCGAGCAGATGGAACCGGCAGGTGCCGGCGCCTTGATGGCGCTGCTTGAAGAACGTAAGCGTAAACTTGGTGCAGAAGGTCTGTTTGACCCTGCCAATAAACAACTACTGCCCTTCATGCCGAAGGTGATCGGCGTTATCACATCGCCAACCGGCGCTGTAATCCGTGATATCATCCATCGTATTACCGACCGTTTTCCGCTTCATGTACTAGTCTGGCCAGTGCGTGTGCAGGGCGAAACCAGTGGTGCTGAGGTGGCTGCGGCCATTGATGGCTTTAATAGCCTTCAGCCTGATAGCGGCATTCCGCAGCCTGACCTACTCATCGTGGCGCGTGGTGGCGGCAGTCTGGAAGATCTGTGGGGCTTTAATGATGAAGTGGTGGTGCGCTCCGTTGCGGCATCCCACATTCCGGTTATTTCCGCCGTGGGTCACGAAACCGACTGGACATTGATTGATCTGGCCGCCGATGTGCGTGCACCTACCCCGACGGGGGCGGCTGAAATGGCGGTTCCGGTGCGCGCTGACTTGCAGGCAAGCCTTGCGTCTCATGCTGCACGTCTTTCTGCTGCCATGTCCCGTTATTTAGATCAGCGTCGCCAGATGCAACGGGCACTGGGCCGTGCAATGCCGGGTGCCGATCAGTTGCTGGCACTGCCGCGCCGGCATTTTGATGAAATCAGCAGCCGCCTTGAGCGCAGCCTGCAAACACTGACCCAACATAAGAAAATGCAATTTGAAGGCGTGGCGCGTCAGTTTTCGCCGCATTTGCTGCGTCGTAAAATTGCCGAACACAAACGCGCAACCACACAGTTGAACGAGCGACTGCCGCGCGCTCTGGCAAGTTTTTTGCGTGAACGGCGCACCGCTTACACCTATCGCGCCAACCGTTTAAGTGCTGAACCTATCATGCGCGAAGTGGCACAACATAAAGCGTCCCTCAACCAGTTTGACCGCCGCCGCGATCAGGCCATTGGTTTGCGCTTTGAACGCCTCAAGCGACGCAGCCACGAGCTGGAGCGCCTGATGCGGACATTATCGCATGAAAGTGTGCTGGAGCGGGGTTTTGCTATTGTCTTTGATGATCAGGGCAAACCGATCAAACAGGCCGCCCATATTGATAATGGCGCGGTGCTGAATTTGCGCTTTGCTGATGGCGAAGTGGCAGCAACCGCTCATAAAGATGGTGCGCCTGTCACGCCAAAACCAGTGATTCCATCGCCTGCGCCAAAACCGAAGCGCCCTGCCGCCCCCCCGAAGGACAACAGCAATCAGGGCTCATTGTTTTAAAATCGGTCTTTAAATTTATCATTCATATTTGCTTAACCATAATAGCACTGAAACTGTGCCATTACGGCAACGCTATTCGTGACATATAAGTCACAGGCAGCACTTGCTCGTCTTTTCTGCCATCAGCCGTCCTTATCTTAAGGCTCACTTAAGCTTGTTCCGGCTTGTTAGCCCCGATCTCAAGCATAAGTTTGCCTTTGTATTTAAAGTGAAAGCCCTATGAAAGATAAAACCAACAACATGACACAGCTTTTGTCCCGCAGAAACTTTCTGATCGGTGCCAGTGCCATTACGCTTTCAGGCTGCGTTTCAACCAATCCCAATATGCGCCCCGCAGCAGATTTAACACCGGCCAAAACCACGGCGAAGGCCGAAGTTCCGCCGATGTATGAAGCATTGCCATATGAAGATTTCCCGATCCCTGCCGTTGATGTTTCCAAAGTGCCGCAAAAATACTGGCGCACCGAAGTTG
>JAEWHQ010000291.1 GCA_023387715.1 Pseudomonadota bacterium
CAACTTCCTTACCCATCATGCGGGCAAATTCATTGGCAAGCCAGCGAACGGAAATTGTTTCAGGGCCGGTCACATTAATCGGGGGTGTTGGCACTGTGGCCTGAAGCAGGCAACGCAAGGCAATCGCATTGGCATCGCCCTGCCAGATGACATTCGCATGTCCCATCGTGACATCTACCGGCAAACCATCGCGGACTTTAACGGCGACGTCATGCAGAACACCATAGCGCAGATCAATTGCATAATTCAGGCGGTAAAGAATGCCCGGCGTTTGATGGGTCTGCGAGAAATGTTCCAGCAAACGCTCGCGGCCGATGCAGGATTGTGCATATTCGCCCGGAGGGTTCAGCGGCGAATTTTCATTGCTGCCCATGCTGTCGGTGGCAACAAATTCATAAACGCAACCGGTGGAAAAAGCGACGATGCGTGACTGATGGAAAACCTCTGCAACCAGTGCCGGCATCAGCGTGTTTGTTGCCCAAGTGGCGGCCTGATCACCGCTGGAGCCAAATTTGCGCCCTGCCATGAAGATGATGTTTTTGATTTTCGGCAGCTTTGCCAAAGCATCACGATCCAGCATGTCGCAGGCAATTGTTTCAATGCCGTGCATTTCCAGCTGTTCGCGCGCCGCAGGGTCGCTATAACGCGCAACTGCAACGATGCGCTTTTCCGGTGCCGCATTTTTGGCAAGGCGTGCAAGCGATGGTCCCATTTTGCCGGATGCGCCGAGGATCATGATATCGCCGTCCAGTTTGCGCATATCATCAATCAGAGCTTGTGTCGGCAGTGACAAGAATGTTTCGAGTTCATCGGTGGAAGCAAAACCAGCAGGGTGGTTGCTTTGATCCAGCATTTTAATGTCGTTTGGTGATGAAGTCATTGTCATGATTTTCTCGCATCTTGTGGGACGATCATATGCTCAAGCAGCAGCACTGCGAGATAAAGCAGCATGCCAATAAGCGTGATAAGGGTGACGGCCATAAACATTGCCGGTGTATCGAGAGAGGCTTGCACCTGGATCATCAGGTAAGCCAGACCGCGGTCGGAAGCGATAAATTCGCCCACCACTGCACCGGCAACCGCCAGAATGGTTGCAACCTTCATACCGGAGAAAATGAAAGGCATGGCACCAGGTAATTGGATATAGATAAATTGCTGCCATTTGGTGCCGCGTAGCGAGTTCACCAAATCAAGAAGGTCAGGCTCAATTTCACGCAACCCCCTGATTGTAGTCAGTAAAATAGGGAAATAGCAGAGTGAGAAAGTAATAAGGATATTGGTGCTGATACCGTAGCTGAACCAGACGATCACCAAAGGGCCAAGGGCCACTTTCGGGATCATATTGAGGGTGATCAGCAACGGAAAAGCAAGCGTTGTCAGCCATTTTGACCATGAAAACAGCAAGGCTGTTGCAATGCCCAATATGATGGCAAGCAGATAGCCGCCCAAAATTTCACTTGCCGTAACCCAGCTATTGTTGAACCAGTCATATTTGGCCGCTGTAATTGTCGCAATGACATCACTTGGTGCAGGCAAAATATAGCGCGGCACTTCAAACCAACGAACACCGAATTCCCAAAACAGCAATGCTGCCACATGCACGGCAATGGCAATAGCGCGATTTTTATTGGTCTCGCGGCGTTGCAGCCGCATCAGTTCTTGTCGTTCACTGCCGGAATCAATTGCTTCGGCCATTTGTTACTCCCCCTGAGTTCCCGATTTAAAGTAAACCGCGCTTTCAGGGGAATGTCAACCAACCAGTTGGTTGATTGTTTTCTACCGTGTATTTTTAAGGCCGCAAAGCGCTCAATATTAGATCAATGACATGCTGGCGTCTGGCATCAATGCTGTCTTTGCTTGTCATATCACGCTTGAAAATCACTGAGAGTGTTTTGTGATTGGAGAAGTAAAAGAAGGAGAGACCGGCAATGGAAAGATAGAGATTAATCGGCTCGAATTTATTGTTAAATAATCCGGCCTTGATGCCTCTGGCCAGTGTTTCATCAATCATTTTGACGAGCGGTGAATGCATTTCGGCAATATTGTCGGACGCTTTGAGATGGCATGCATCCATGCGGTTTTCATCATTCAACAATGCGATGAATTCGGGATGTTCGGCCAGATAATCAAACGAAAAAGAGACAAGACGCGCCATGGCGTCTTCAGGAGCCAGATCTTCCAGATGCAGCTGCATCTCGCTTTCGCGAATTTCGCGATAAACTTCTTCCAAAGTCAGTTTGTAAAGCTCGGCTTTGCTGCCGAAGTAATGATAAACAAGCTGTTTATTGCAACCTGCCATTTGGGCAATACGGTCAACACGGCCTCCCTCAAAGCCATATTGGGTAAATTCACTCATGGCCGCCTGCAGCAATGCTTTCGATGTTGCAACAGGATCACGCTTCTGTATGGCTTGTTGTTTTTTTGGCGTTGTCAAAAATATATCCCTTTAATCAACCAACCGGTTGTTTGGTTATTGCGTTCTTCTAGCATCTGTGCAAATATTTTACCAGATATGAACGCCGCAGATCACTCTTCGTCAAGAAGGCTCTTCATCTCTGACAAGCGTTTTTAAATTTAGCAAATTCTTGAACAAATATAACGGACCATGTTGGGAGGCATATCCATGAATACGTTCAGTAAGCTTATTGCAGGTTTTTTAGCTTCATGTGCGATGCTTCCCGCAGTCGCTTCGGCTGAAAATATCAATATTGTTTTAAACTGGGTTCCGACAGCGGATCACATGCCTTATTTTTATGCCAAGCAGATGGGCTTGTATGAAAAAGAAGGCCTGACAGTTAATATTGAAAGCGGCCGCGGATCAGGCGCTGCCGCACAAAAAGTTGGCGCCGGTTTTTCCCAGTTTGGCATTGCTGATATGGCGACCGTGCTGCTTGCCAAAGGGCAGGGCGCCGACAGCGTTGCTTTGATGACGGTTTACACCAATTCGCCGCAAGGTTTTTATTGGCTGAAAAGCAAAGGCATCAAAGGGCCTGAAGATTTTCCGGGGCATTCGATCGGTAATCCACCGGCAGATGCATCGCGCGTGATGTGGCCGATGTTTGCAGAAGCTGTAAAGATTGATCCGGCAGCGGTGAAATTCGTCAATATTTCTCCGCAGGCTAAGGTCGCGTCACTTAAAAGCGGTGCCATTGATATCACCAGTGATTTTTATAACGAACATGACATGAAAGTGCGCGAGTTCGGTGATGATCTGGGCTTTCTGGCATGGCGGGATATTGGCATTAATCCTTATGGCAATTCCATTATTGTCAATGCGGACTACCTGAATAAAAACCCTGAAACTGTGCGTAAATTTATGCAGGTTACGCAAAAAGCTTTTGAGGCTTGCGTGAAGGATAAAGATCCTTGCATTGAGGCATTGCTCAGTCAGGTTTCTGGTTTGGATAAAAGCAATCAGGAAGATCAGTGGAACCGTATTCAGGAGTTGATGCGGGATAAAACCACCATGGAAGTCGGGCTTGGCGCTTTTGATGACGAGCGTATGAAGCAGGACTATGAAATGGTTGAGAAATATTTCGATCTGGAAAAGCCGTTTGATATCAACACAGCTTACAGCAATGAATACCTCGATCTGTCGATCAAAATGCCGAAAGAATAAAAAACGGACTCATAACGCTCGTTTTTATGGTTGATGATTTTATTAAGCTTATGCCTCGGAATGGTTATCCTTTCCGAGGCATATTTATTTTAAATAGAGAATTATTCCTGCTGGCTTTTGATGTAGCGGCTGGCAAGCCATGCAGCTTTGGCCGGCAGGGACAATAAGCTCGTTGCCAATTCAACACGTTCTTCAGTGTGGTGGTTTTCACCGTTCAGAATGTTGACAGTGCCTACAAGTGTATCATTCAAAACAATCGGCAGATTGATCACCGACGCACAGCCAAGCTGACCGATCAGCACGGCATCAGGGAAAACTTTGTCGATATCGACAAGGTTGTTGGCGACAAAGGCGCGGCGCTCTTTATGCACCACGTCAAACCACTCATTATAGCGAATTGGCTTGCTGCCGGAGACCGGATATTCTTCCGGATGCGAGGTGAAAATACGCCCCGAACGCTCGGTTTTCATATTGGCTTCCATCAGCGTGAACAATTTTGCGCCGATCATCGCATCGGTCAAACGCCAAAGTGCGGCAAATGGCTCATCCGGCTGCGTTGCTTTTGCCAGTGCAGCATCAAAAGCGGCTAGTTCTGCTTGAAAACGGGTCATGTCTTTCTCTTCCCTATTGGTTGCCGCCACTGGCGACATATAATTCCTGCGCGTAATCGCTGCTGAAACGACCTTGTTTCAGTTGAGCGACATCGGCAATTTCGAGCACACGACCGTGGCGCATAACCGCCATCCGGTCACATAAAAATGAAACAACCGGCAAATTGTGGGTGACCATCAAATAAGTGAGGTTCCGCTCTTTGCGTAAGCGTTTCAAAAGGTTCAGAATTTCCGCCTGCACCGACACGTCCAAAGCTGAGGTCGGTTCATCCAGCAGCAGCACTTTAGGCTCCAGCATCAGGGCGCGCGCAATCGCTACGCGCTGGCGCTGTCCGCCGGATAATTGGTGCGGATAGCGAAAGCGGAAGCGCTGATCGAGCCCCACCGCATTGAGCATATCTTTAACCTTCTGGTCGCGCCCGCTCATGCCATGAATGGACATGCCTTCGGCCAGACAATCATCAATGGTTTTGCGCGGATGCAGTGACGCATAAGGGTCCTGAAACACCATCTGGCATTGCAATGCCGCCTGTTTGTCAGCGCCATGCAGTCGTGATTTGCCGAGAATGGAAATTTCGCCGCTCCAATCCGGTGCCAGTCCCATGATTGCTTTCAGAATGGTCGATTTGCCTGAGCCGCTTTCACCCACAAGGGCAAAGCTTTCGCCTTGGGCAACCGACACATTCACATCATGCACAACCTGCGTTCTGCCATAGGAAATGCAAAGGTCTTTTAGTTCAATTGCAGCGCCGCTCATGTTCGTGCTCCTGCACTCCAGAGGCTGCGGTCAAGCACAGGCAGCTCGTCGCGATCCTCATCAATTTTTGGCATGGCGGCCAGAAGACCCTGCGTATAAGGATGTTTGGCCTGATGCAGATCTTTGGCCAGACATTCCTCAACAATTTCACCGCTATTCATCACGATGATCCTGTCACAATAGCGCGCTACCAGATTAAGGTCATGGCTGATCAGCAAAAGTCCCATGCCGTTGTCTGAAACAAGCGCATCCATAATATCAAGCACCTGCGCCTGAACGGAGACATCCAAAGCCGATGTCGGTTCATCAGCAATCAGCAAATCCGGCTTGGGGATCAGCATCATGGCAATCATCACGCGCTGCCCCATGCCGCCGGACACTTCATGCGGATAAAGCTTGGCAACATGTGCCGGATTGTTGATGCGCACCGCTTCCAGCATGGCAATCACACGGGCATTTAATTCTTTGCGCGAGATTTTTTCATGTGTTTGCAAGGCTTCGGCAATCTGATCACCAATGGTCATCACAGGATTGAGCGAAAATTTCGGATCCTGCATCACCATAGAAATACGGCTGCCGCGTAAGGCCCGCATTTGCCGCTCGGAGGTGTTTAATAAATCAATGCCATCAAAATTCATCTTGTCGGCGGTGATTTTGCCGGGTTTGCGGATGAGTTTGAGAATGGCACGGCCGGTCATGGATTTGCCGGAGCCGCTCTCACCCACAATACCGAGTTTCTCGCGTCCGAGCTGAAAGGAAATGCCTTTGACAACATTAACCGGCCCGCGATTGGTCGGAAAAGTGACAGTGAGGTTTTTGATTTCCAATAGAGCTTGGCTTGTGTCAGCAGCACTCATTGTTTGCCTCCCTGTTTTGGATCAAGCACATCGCGCAGGCCATCGCCAAGCAAACAAAAACCAAGGCTGACAAGAATAATCGCAAAGCCCGGCATGGTTGCCACCCACCATTGGTCGAGAATAAAATTACGGCCGCTGGCAATCATCGCGCCCCATTCCGGCAATGGCGGCTGTGCCCCAAGGCCGAGAAAGCCAAGACCGGCGGCGGTCAGAATGATGCCTGCCATATCAAGGGTAACGCGTACAATAGTGGAGGAAGCGCAAAGCGGCAGCACATGACGCAAAATAATGCGGGTGTGTCCGGCACCTTGAATACGCACGGCTGCGATAAATTCCGCATCCCTGAAGGTGATGGTTTCAGCGCGTGCAATACGGGCATAAACCGGCCATGCGGTGAGCGCGATAGCAATAATAGCATTTTCAATGCCGGGCCCGAGAGCCGCCACAAAGGCAAGCGCCATGATCAGCTTTGGCATTGAGAGAAAAATAT
>JAEWHQ010000089.1 GCA_023387715.1 Pseudomonadota bacterium
ATTGTGCGGTGGTCATTTATTCATAGCGGTATTCCAGTGACGGGGAATCAGTGCTATCGCTGACATCCAAATTTAAGTCGATATGCTGAGGCCTTAACCGCTAACCTTATGAACCATCAACCAACTCAAGATATGCCTTTAGTGCTAAGCGGCCGCAATGTGACGGCTGTGCTGGGGCCGACGAATACCGGTAAAACGCATTTAGCGATTGAACGTATGTTGGCGCATAGCAGCGGTATGATTGGTTTGCCGCTGCGTTTGCTGGCGCGTGAGGTTTATACACGGGTGGTTGAGCGGGTAGGGGCGGCTAATGTTTCGCTGATTACCGGCGAAGAAAAAATCATTCCGCCCGGTGCCCGTTATTCCGTTTGTACAGTTGAGGCTTTGCCACGCCACACCAATGTTGCTTTTGTAGCCATTGATGAAGTGCAACTGGCAGGGGACCTGACCCGCGGTCATATTTTCACAGACCGTATTTTGCACTTACGCGGCCGTGATGAAACATTGCTGCTGGGTGCTGCTACCATGCGCACCATTTTGGAAAAGATGCTGCGCGGCATTAATGTCATTACCCGTCCGCGCTTGTCGCATCTGGCTTATGCCGGTTCTAAAAAAATCACCCGTTTACCGCGTCGCTCGGCGATTGTCGCTTTTGCAGCTGACGAGGTTTATGCGATTGCCGAATTAATCCGCCGTCAGCGCGGCGGGGCTGCGGTGGTGATGGGGGCTTTGAGCCCGCGTACCCGCAATGCCCAGGTTGAGCTTTATCAGTCGGGCGATGTCGATTTTCTGGTCGCGACTGATGCAATCGGCATGGGGCTTAATCTCGATGTCGATCATGTGGCATTTGCACAGAACAAGAAATTTGACGGTTATCAGTTCCGTGATCTGACTCCGGGGGAAATCGGGCAGATTGCTGGTCGCGCCGGTCGTCATTTGCGTGATGGCACATTTGGCGTGACGGGACAGGTTGACCCGTTCGACAATGAAATGGTGGAGCGGATCGAATCACATAATTTCGATCCCGTGAAACTGATGCAATGGCGCACAGCCAAGTTCGACTTTTCGTCGATCAACGCTTTGCGCAATTCTTTGGACAAACCTGCACCAATTGAAGGACTTGTCCGTGCATTACCGGCAGTGGATGCGCAAGCATTGGACCATCTGTCGCGTGATGAAGAAATTAGCCGGTTGGCAACGACACCAAAACGTATAGAAATGTTATGGGATTGTTGTGCTTTGCCGGATTACCGCAAGATCGCGCCGGCACAGCATGCTGAAATTATTGCGTCGATCTATCAGGATCTCGTACGCCGGGGGAGCGTCGATGAAGATTATATGAGCGAACAATTGCGCCGTGCGGATAATGTTGATGGTGAAATCGACACTATTTCGCATAGAGTGGCGCAGATAAGAACCTGGACTTTTGTGTCGCATCGGCCGGGATGGCTGGCAGATCCGACACACTGGCAGGAAAAGACGCGCGAAATTGAGGACAGATTGTCCGACGCGCTCCATGAGAGGTTGACGAAACGCTTTGTAGACCGCAGGACAAGCGTGCTTATGAGGCGCCTGAGAGAGAATGCCATGCTTGAAGCTGAAATCAGCCCGTCCGGCGATGTGATTGTTGAAGGTCATAACGTCGGGCATTTGGAAGGATTCCGTTTCACTGCCGATACGCAAGCCGAAGGTTCGGATGCGAAGGCAGTGAGAGCGGCTGCACAAAAGGCGCTTGCCGCCGAGTTTGAAAAGCGTAGCGAGCGATTTGCCGCCGCGCCGAACGGTGATTTTGCACTGGGATCAGACGGTGTGCTGCGTTATGTCGGTGCGGCTATTGCCACACTGGTAGCCGGTGAAGATGTGATGAAACCTCGTGCAGTCCTGTTGGCTGACGAGCAGCTGACCGGTCCGGCACGCGATAAGGTCGCAGCCCGTATCGATCGTTTTGTTGCCCATCATATTGAAACTGTGCTGAAGCCATTGACCGATCTGGCAAGCGCAGATGCGCTGACCGGCATGACCCGTGGTCTTGCTTTCCAGCTCGTTGAAAATTTGGGTATTTTGCAACGTCGCGATGTGATCGAGGAAGTACGTGGTCTGGATCAGGATTCACGTGCAGCTCTGCGTCGTCTTGGCGTGCGCTTTGGTGCCTATCACGTCTTTATGCCAGCTTTGCTGAAACCGGCACCGGCAGGTCTTATCACCTTGCTGTGGAGCCTGCAAAATGATGGTCGTGAGAAAAACGGTTACGGCGAAGTCGTCAATGTGATGGCCGCTGGACGTACATCGGCTGTCGTTGATGCTGAATTTGATCCGGTTTTCTACCGTCTGGCCGGTTATCGCGTCCTTGGCCGCCGTGCCGTACGTATCGACATTCTGGAGCGTTTGGCGGATCTGATCCGTCCGGCTTTGGCATGGCGTCCGGGTATTGGCGAGCGCCCTGAGGGTGCTTATGATGGCAGCAAGTTTTTGGTCACAGCGGCAATGATGTCCATTTTGGGCGCAACTGCTGATGATATGGAAGAAATTCTGAAAAGCCTTGGCTATCGCCATGAAGCATCCACCGATGTGGATGTTGCAGCTAAATTTGCGGAACTCGACGCATTTGCAGCCAAAGCTGCCGAAAGCGCCAAGCCGCAGGTGCCTGATGCAGAGCCGGTTCCGGCACCAGTGGTCGTTGAAGCTGCTTCTGAAACACCGGAAACATCAGTTGAAGCTGTAGCGGAAGAGGCTAAGCCTGTTCTTCTGTGGCGTCAGGGTCGTTTTGAAAACCGCAACCGTACTGATAACCGCGGTAATCAGCGTGGTGGTGCCCGTCAGAACAATCAGCGCGCAGGTGCTGAAGGTGGTGAGGGCGAAAAAGGCGAACGTCGCAATTTCCGCGGCAACAAGCGTAAGCCATCGGGCGATAATGTAGCCCAAAATCATGCTGGTGAAGGTGAAAACCGCAAGCATCATCGTGATGATCAGCGCAAATCCGGCGCGCCTCATAAGGGCGGCCCGAAGCGCGGTGGTCAGAACAATAAGCATGAAGGCAATCAGCGTTTTGAACGTCAGGAACGTGTTGTGAAGCTTGATCCTGATTCGCCATTTGCCAAATTGGCGGCGCTGAAGGAACAGCTGAAGAAGTAATCATGAGCGTAGCAGCAGAAAAGCAGCGGATCGACAAATGGCTGTTTTTCGCGCGCGTGGTGAAATCAAGATCGCTGGCGGCAAAGCTTGCCGCCGGTGGTCATGTCAGGGTCAACGGACAAAAGATTGACCAGGCCTCTTATGGCGTAAAGCGTGGTGATGATCTGACCATCACATTAGAGCGTAAAATTCTGATCTATAAAGTTTTATTGTTGGGTGAGAGGCGAGGACCTGCACCGGAAGCACAATTGCTTTATCAGGATAACTCCCCCGCAATGCCTGTCAAAGATGATTTGACCAATGTCACAACCGGTTTGAGAGATGCCGGATCAGGCCGCCCGACCAAGCGCGAGCGCCGATTGACGGATAAATTGCGTCAGGTTTTTCCTGATTGATAATCAGGCCGGGTTGATTAATAAATTTATGGTTTTTTGAGTGTAATTAGATTTTTGTAGTTTTTATCACTTTTAGTTGAAAATTCTAAGAGTACAGTAAAAACTGCAAACTGTGTGCCATTTCACTTCTGCCCTGCGGTGAACCGTCACTGTTGCGTGTTTCTAGGCTTGTCATACGGCTTTAAAATCGTTACCTGACTGCTCAACGAATGCCTTTTCTGACTGGAGTTTGACTATGACCTACGTTGTCACTGACAATTGTATCCGTTGTAAGTACACGGATTGTGTAGAGGTCTGTCCTGTAGATTGCTTTTATGAAGGTGAAAATATGCTCGTCATTAATCCTGACGAGTGTATCGACTGCGGCGTTTGCGAGCCTGAATGTCCGGCCGAGGCGATCAGCCCCGACACTGAACCGGGTTTGGATAAATGGCTGGAGCTTAACACGGAGTATTCTGCCAAATGGCCGAATATTACGGTGAAGAAAGATGAGCTTCCTGAAGCCAAAGAGATGGACGGCGTTGCTAATAAGCTGGAACAGTTCTTCTCCGCTGAACCAGGTGCGGGCGACTAAGCGATAAACTGATCATTGCAAAACTGACTGGCTGAAGGAAACTTGCTTCGGCCAGCACGATTTTGTCAAATTCTTGCTTCTGTATGTATTTTGTGGTAGAGTGCCGCCAAAATGTCGGTCTCTGGACGTTAAGTCGCTACGTTTATGCGCTAATCTTTGATAGGATAAATACATTTACCGGATAAAATGACCCGGAGCGGTTAATCATGCTGATTGCAAACTGCTCATCATTAAGCCGGTCGATGAATTATGCTTAGCAGTGATTTTCAGAAAGTAAACTGACAATTTTATGCCTGCAAGTGCTTTTTTGAAAGCACGGGCTAAAAAGAATATCGCGTGTTAACCGGCGGAAGCGCCGGGCACAACAGGGAGTATGGAAGCGTATGTCATCCCAGCAGAAGAAGTCCCCAGCTCGTCAGGGTTTCAAGACCGGTGAATCGATTGTTTATCCCTCTCATGGTGTCGGTCAGATCGTAGCCATTGAAGAACAAGAAGTTGCCGGCCACAAGTTAGAACTTTTTGTGATCGATTTCGAAAAAGATAAAATGCGCCTTAAGGTTCCTGTAGCCAAGGCTCTGACTATCGGTATGCGCAAGCTTTCGGAAACTGATTATGTCGAACGCGCCTTGAAAGTTGTTCAGGGTCGTGCGCGTATCAAACGCACTATGTGGTCACGTCGTGCACAGGAATATGATGCAAAGATCAATTCCGGCGACCTGATCTCGATCGCAGAGGTCGTCCGTGACCTCTACCGCGCGGAAAACCAGCCCGAGCAGTCCTATTCGGAACGCCAGCTCTACGAAGCGGCTCTTGATCGCATGGCGCGGGAAATCGCGGCCGTGAACAAGTTGTCCGATACGGAGGCCGTCCGTCTGGTCGAGGTCAATCTCGCCAAGGGACCCAAGCGTGGCAAGACTGTCGAGGAAGACGAGGCACAGGAAGAGGCGGCCTAAGCCGGCTTCGTGCCCAGCCCTTCGCCGGGCTTCTAGTTAAGGACCTAACGAACCCCGCAAGCCATGACGGTTTGCGGGGTTCTTTTTATGCCAAGAAACAAAACAGGAAACGGCGCCTTGCCTCAGCTGACCTGAGACCCTAATCTTCCTCCAAATTTTGGTAGAGTCCGTCACAATAGGAGACGGACGGCATGAAGCGTTCACAGTTCACGGAAGAACAGATCATCGCGATTTTGAAGGAGCAGGA
>JAEWHQ010000132.1 GCA_023387715.1 Pseudomonadota bacterium
TGTCAGAACCGCCTCCGGCAAAATCCGCGACGGCTTCTCCATTATCGGATAAATTCAAACATTTACCATCACGCGAGTTTTGCGTTTTTAGAGCCGTTATGCTGGCATGCCCACGCCAGTTAAAGGACCTATAAGGCTTTCTGCTGCCTTTTCGCAGATGCAGGCACCCCGTTTAAATCCCTATAAAAACAACATTATCTATAAAATATCGCTTTAAAATATATTTTCTAGTAGCTTTATCACCGGTATGATAAATTTTTTATTTAAATAAAACAGCTAGTTAACCCTAACCCATCAGCTTTCCTCCACTTATTCATAAGGCACAGACTTGCTTTCTCATAAAAACTCATAACAGATATATAGATCGAAATTAGATTTTATCTATAATTTACCTACGGAGTGATTATGTCCCAAATCGAGATGCATGCGCCTTCAGGTTTCAGCCCTTTAAACCTTGATAGCCGCTCGCTGCCTGTACGTGCTGCCGCCGTTGTGTTCGGTACATTCATTCTTGCACTCACCTCACAAGTTGAAGTGCCGATGATTCCGGTTCCAATCACGTTGCAAACCTTAGTTGTGCCATTGATCGGCGCGCTTTACGGCTGGCGCTTAGGTGCCATCACCGTTCTGGCATGGCTTGGTGAAGCTATGGCCGGTATGCCGGTTCTGGCTGGCGGCTCCGGTGGCATCATGGCTTTTGCAGGCCCGACCGCCGGTTATCTGGCATCCTTCCCGATTATCGCAGCCCTCACCGGTTATCTGGCCGAACGAGGCTGGAATGGTAAGCGTGCAGGCTTTGCCTTCGTTTCATTCCTTGCAGCCAATGCGCTTTGCCTTGTCATGGGCACACTCTGGCTCTCAAGCCTCATCGGCATGGAAAAAGCCATTGCCTTTGGCGCAACACCATTTTTGATCGGCGCGGTCATCAAATCCGCGTTGGGCGCAGCCATCCTTAAAGCTGCAAGCCGTTAAATTTTCATATCATCGAAATAAACCCTATCCGGCACATCTGCCGGATAGGGTTACAGACTATATGGTTTCATGACTATTCATCTGCGCGGCCATCATCTGCTTTGTATGCTGACCTATATCGGCAAGGGCTACACACCTTTTTTCGTCGAAAATTACGATCAGATCGCGGAAGCTTTAAGCCACGGCACCGTCATCACACTGGTCAACGGCCCCGATGATATTTGTGCACCACTTTTGTGCGAAGATAATTGCCACTGCTACAATCAAAACGTCACCTTACGCGACCAAGCGGCACTGGAAGATATCAGCGCATTGCTGGGTGTGCGCCTGCAACAAGGCAGCAAATTCATCCTCAACAGCCAGTTATTGCAAAAGCTGCGTAACGCTTTTAGCGAGCATACAATCCGCTCTGCCTGCAAGGGCTGCGAATGGGCAGAGCTTTGCACAGATATTGCACAAAACTCTGCTTACAAACATGTCAAAATACAATGCACCGACATGGCTTGAATAAAAAAAAGGCTGGTTACAGCATCCTGCAACCAGCCTTTTTTCATGAATATCAGACCCTGTTTTTAAACAGGCGACATCACTCAAGCCATACCAAGCGCATCCATATAAAGCTGGATCATCGCTTCTTCTTCCTGACGCTCATGTTCTTCTTTTTTGCGCAGGCGAATGATGGTGCGAACAGCCTTGCTATCAAAGCCCGAACCTTTCAGCTCGGCATAAACTTCTTTGATATCGTCCCCGATGGTTTTCTTTTCTTCTTCCAGACGTTCAATACGCTCGATGAAAGAACGCAGCTGACCGACGGCTACCGTTTGTGCGGTTTCAGTTGTGATGTCATCCACAGGAGATACTCCAATTTATTAAAACAGGTGACTGACTGCGACTCGCAGTGTGAATATTGTGCTTTTCGATGCCTGACAGGGGCAAAATGGTCAAGGGTAACCACGCAATTGAATGCCCATTATCAAAGCCATTGTGCCAAGGGCGATCACCGCGATTTTCCAAAAATCGCTGCGGCGGCGTAAACCCGGCAAACCTAACGGCCTGAAAATATGCAAGATCATAATAATGATCAGCAAAGCAGGCAATATTTTGGACATCAGCGTCCCCTTAAACCATTCATTTCATTTGCCCCGCTTTTGTCAAAGGAAGCTTAAGAAGAGCAAAGCATAGCCATAAAACGCTAAATTGATCTTAAGTTTTATGGACGGGGTAATCGAGATATGCCTAAGATCAGCAAAATCAGACTGTTTTGGGAGGAACAGAATGGCATCGCAATACGGGGATATTTATTCCAACTGGCAGAAAAATCCGGAGCAATTTTGGCACGAAGCTGCACAAAACGTGCATTGGTTCAAACCTTACGACAAAGTCTTTGACGCAAATCAGGGCGTTTATGGCCGCTGGTTTACCGGTGGTGAAACCAATACCTGCTATAATGCAATTGACCGTCACGTCGAACAAGGCCGCGGCAATCAGACCGCCATTATCTATGACAGTCCTGTCACCAACCAAAAGCGAAAAGTAACCTATGCGCAACTTCTGGAAGAAGTTGAAGCACTTGCGGCAGTGATGCAAGATCATGGCGTGGTCAAAGGGGACCGCGTGATCATCTACATGCCGATGATTCCTGAAGCAGCCGTTTCCATGATGGCTTGCGCGCGTATCGGCGCTATTCATTCCGTTGTTTTTGGTGGTTTTGCCGCACATGAACTGGCAACACGCATTGATGATGCTGCTCCCAAAATGATTATCGCCGCCTCCTGCGGTGTCGAACCTGGCCGCGTGGTGACCTATCAGGACATGCTCGACAAAGCGATTGAGATGAGCCGCCATAAGGTTCAGCATTGCATTGTTTTGCAACGTCCCGAAAAAATACATATTCCGGTAGAAGGCCGCGACATCGATTATAAGCAAGCCGTTGATGCTGCTCGTGGCCGCCATGTGCCATGTGTGCCGGTTCTGGCAACTGACGGGCTTTACATCCTCTACACATCCGGCACCACGGGCGAGCCAAAAGGTGTCGTGCGTGACCACGGCGGCCATATGGTAGCGCTCACATGGTCGGTAGGTGCAGTTTACAGCATCAAACCGGGTGATGTTTTTTGGGTGGCTTCCGATGTTGGCTGGGTTGTCGGCCATTCCTATATTATTTACGCCCCGCTTTTCATCGGTGCGACCACAGTCATCTATGAAGGCAAACCTGTCGGCACCCCCGATGCAGGCGCCTTCTGGCGGGTGATGTCCGAATATAATGTCCGCATCATGTTCACTGCACCAACAGCTTTACGCGCAATTAAAAAAGAAGATCCGGAAGGTTTGCTCGTTAAGAAATATGATCTTTCCAAGCTGGATTGCATGTTTCTGGCCGGAGAGCGCGCCGACCCCGACACCGTAAAATGGGCAGAAAATATTCTGAATGTGCCGGTGATCGACCATTGGTGGCAGACCGAAACTGGCTGGGCAATCGCTGCCAATCCGCTTGGACTTGGCAAAATGCCAACCAAATACGGCTCACCAACGGTTGGCATGCCGGGCTACGATATTCGCGTGGTGGATGATGGCGGCCATGAGGTCAAACGCGGCGAACTCGGCAATGTGCTGATCAAGCTGCCTCTGCCACCCGGCTGCCTGGTCACGCTTTGGAATGCAGAGGAACGCTTCCGCAAATCTTATCTCGACGAGTTTGAAGGCTATTATAAAACCTCCGATGCCGGCTATATGGACGAAGACAACTATGTCTATATCATGAGCCGTACCGATGACATCATCAATGTGGCAGGCCACCGCCTTTCCACCGGCGCGATGGAAGAAATTATCTCCGGCCATCCTGATGTCGCCGAATGTGCGGTCGTTGGTATTGCCGACACATTAAAAGGTCAGGTGCCATGCGGTTTTCTGGTGCTGAAAGCCAATGTTGACAGGCCGGAAAGCGTCATTGAGGCTGAATGTATTGAGCGTGTCCGCAGTGAAATCGGCCCTGTGGCTTCTTTCCGTTTAGCACTTGTTATCAAACGTCTGCCGAAAACCCGCTCAGGCAAAATTCTGCGTTCCACCATCCAGAAAATTGCGGATGGTGAACCGTGGAGAATGCCGGGCACTATTGATGATCCGGCAATCCTTGATGAAATCACCGATGCTTTGCGTGACCGCAAAATCGGCAATGCCTGTCAGGCCGCTTAAATCAACACATGTAAAAAGCCGCCTGCAATCATGCAAGGCGGCTTTTAATAAGCGACAATCAAGCCTTAATGATCGTGGTTTTTCGCTGCAAAAACTTGTTTTTGCGCATCCGTTGCTTCCGTTTGATAGCGTGATTTCCACTCATCAAATGGCATACCGTAAATAATTGCGCGCGCTTCGTCTTTGCTCAGACTAATTTCTTTTTCTTCAGCCGCGTCTTTATACCAGTTTGCCAAACAGTTGCGGCAGAAACCGGCCAAATTCATCATGTCGATATTTTGCACATCTGTATGCTCACGCAAATGCTGAACCAACCGACGAAACGCTGCCGCTTCCAATTCAACCTGTGTCTGATCATCAATTTTCGACATTTCTGCCTCCTCAAACCGGATCGGTACGTGATCCGAAAAACTGAACTTGCTGCATTTCCGGCAGCTGATTAAGTGCTGCAAGCATCGGCGCCAAACGTGCCGCCCATTGATCTGTGCCTGCATGATCAGCAATCAAATCCTGCCGAACCTCAATCAAAATATGCGGATAGCCTTTAGATGTTGCATGTTTGAACATCGCATCATTGCGCAAGGCACCATCATAAGGCTCATTATCACCGGTAATCAGTAAATGCTCGGCACGCAGCATTTCCAATAATGGGCGCAGTGCCCTGTCATCTTTATCCCAAAGCAGGCCGCAATGCCATGGCCGCGCTTTACCGCGCCACACCGGCGTATAAGAATGAATGGAAACAATAAAAGGCGCGCGCCCGCTTTCGCCACGCACATCATCCACCAAAGCCGAAACCTGATCATGATAAGGGCGATAAAATGCATTGAGCCGCGTTTCGCGCTCCTGTGCACCCATCGGATAATTACCCGGTATAACCGCCCCATCCGACAATTGCATAATCAGCGTCGGATCATCTTCGCCGCGGTTGGGATCAATCAACAATCTTGAAAATCCGCCCAGCACGGCAGGCGCATCAAGCTTTTCCGCCAGTTTGCGCGTCAGCTCTGCAACGCCGATATCATAAGCGATATGGCGGTCAAATTGTGCGGCCTCCAGCCCCAAACTGCCGTAAGCTTCAGGCAAGGCACGGCTGGCATGATCCGCAGTCAATAAAAGTCCTGATTTTTTATTACCGTCAATCAGTTCAAAAGGTGCAAAAGACATAAAAATTCCGGCCTTCTTTTATCCAATTTTATTTTGATCATACAGATAGTTGAAAAATTGTCTTGTTATGACCGCTCAGCTCGCATAAAAGTTGAATCTAATCGATTTATGCTGTGACATGGCTATGATATGAACGCAATGACCTGTTTACTAAGCGCTATTAAGTCTTTGGTTGTGCACGTTGACATCCCATGCGAAACTGCCGAAAAGAGAGCATCAAAAGATGAATTTTCCAAGCGTAGCAACCAGTCAATTGCGCGCTGAAAGGTTTCGTTGAATGCGACTTTCACACTTTTTAGCTTTATTTGCAGGTACAGGCCTTATGGCAACGGCGCTGATGGGCGTCGAAGCACGCGCAGATTTCCGCGTCTGTAATGCCACACAAAATCTGGTCGGCGTTTCTATCGGCTACCGTGCAAAAAGCGGCTGGGTCACAGAAGGCTGGTGGCACGTCAATGCGTCCAGCTGCAAAACATTGATCGAAGGACCTTTGTCATCAAGATATTACTATCTTTATGCAGAAGATGCTGAAGGTGGTGGTCGCTGGGATGGCAAAGTGAATATGTGCGTGGCCGAAAAAGAATTTCGGATCAATGGCGTGGAAGAATGTCTCTCACGCGGATTCCAGCGCGCAGGTTTTCAGGAATATGACACAGGCGAACAATCGAGCTGGATGGTCCAGCTGACTGATGAGACACCGCCTGAAACTCCTACAGTAACAGGAACATCCAATCCATGAAGCGTAATCGTAAGGTCAAGATTCTCGCAACCCTTGGCCCGGCATCTTCGGAAGAAGCAACCATCGCCCAGCTTTTTGAAGCCGGAGCCGACGTCTTTCGTATTAATATGAGCCATGCCAGTCATGATCTCATGCGCACATTGGTAAAACGTATTCGTAATGTTGAGAAACAGGTCGGCCGCCCGATCGGTATTCTTGCTGATTTGCAGGGGCCAAAGCTCCGTGTCGGCAAATTTCTCGAAGGTAAAGTCGAGCTTGAAGCCGGACAGACCTTCACCTTGGACAATCAGGAAACACCGGGCGATAATAACCGCGTTTTCCTGCCTCATCCTGAAATTCTTGAAGCCGTACAGCCGGGCCACCGCCTGCTGATTGATGATGGCAAGCTGCATCTGGTTGCTGAAAAGTGCAACGGCACATCCATCCAGTGTAAGGTTATTTCCGGCACCAATATTTCTGACCGCAAAGGCGTGAGCCTGCCGGATACCACTTTGGGTGTCGGCGCTCTGACCGAAAAAGACCGCAGCGATCTTGATGCAGTTTTGAAAGAAGAGATTGACTGGGTCGCCCTCTCCTTCATCCAGCGTCCGGAAGATCTGGCCGAAGTGCGCAAAATCGCACGTGGCCGTGTTGGCTTGATGTCGAAGATTGAAAAGCCGCAGGCTGTAACCCGCCTCGATGAAATCATCGAAATGTCTGACGCTTTGATGGTAGCACGCGGTGATCTCGGCGTAGAGATGCCGCTTGAAAGCGTACCAGGCATTCAAAAGCAGATCACCCGTAAAGCACGCCGCGCCGGTAAACCGGTTGTGGTTGCCACACAGATGCTGGAATCCATGATTACCGCTCCTGTGCCAACACGCGCGGAAGTTTCTGACGTGGCAACTGCTGTGTTTGAAGGTGCGGACGCAATCATGCTCTCGGCAGAATCAGCATCCGGTGCCTATCCGGTTGATGCTGTTGCCACCATGAACCGCATTGCTGAACAGGTTGAACAGGATCCGACCTATCCGGCCATCATCGACGCACAGCGCGCTTTGCCTGAGCCAACCGGCGCAGACGCAATCTCGCTGGCAGCACGACAGATTGCCGAAACACTCAATCTGTCGGCTATCGTCACCTATACTGCATCCGGCACCACGGGCTTGCGTGCAGCGCGTGAACGCCCGCGCAACAGAATCATCTCCGTTTCACCGGTTGTTGAAACCGCACGTCGCCTGTCGCTCGTCTGGGGTCTGCACTGCGTGGTCACAGAAGATGCCAAAGATCTCGATGATATGGTCAACCGCGCCTGCGGCATCACCTATCGCGAAAACTTTGGTAAAGGTGGTGATCGCATCATTATCACCGCCGGTGTGCCGCTTGGCACGCCCGGTTCCACCAATATGCTGCGCATTGCCTATATCGGCACAGATGGCAGCAGCGGCGCATAATCAAGGCGCATAAACACATAAAAAAAGCGGCATCAACAGTGCCGCTTTTTTATTGTCTTCATTTTTGTATCAGGTGTGAATATCGCTGAGTTCCTCGCTCAGCGACTGCACCTGCCGCTGTGCTTCACGCATCATCGGATAAAGCGTCAGAATACGCTCATAAACCTTCAAAGCGCTCGCCTTATGGCCTCGCTCCTGCAAAATGCCCGCAAGGCCGGTCAGCGCACCAAAATGGCGTGGTTCAAGCTCTAAAGCGCGATTGATGTCATAAATGGCACGGTCATATTCACTATTCAGCACATGCAAGGCAGCGCGGCGATTCCAGCTTTCGGCATTTTCAGGCGCAAGCGCGACCGCCTCATCAAGAAAATCAATCGCCACCGCATATTTCTTCTGGCTCATCGCGTCATAAGACCAGCCAAGCAGCAGATCGACAGTTGCACTGCCCGACTGCGCCCAAATACCGGAAATCTGCGCAGCAATGCGTCTGGCCTTCACTTCATTGGATGTTTTCAAAAGCTCGGCAAAAAGCTTATCCAGCCGCTCTTCAGGTGTCAGCTTAGCCGCTGCCTCGACAGGCGCCTTGGTTTTTTCAGGCTCGGCCTTTTCCGCCTCAGAGGCCGCCTCTTGCAGCGCTTGCTGCAATGCTTCAGGTAAAGGCTCCGGCATCGGCTGCAAGGCATCCTGTGCCCATGCAGAAGGCACGAACAATACCCCAAGTGAAAACACACCGGCACAGGCACAGGCACAGGCCAGCGCTTGTAACTTATTCATTAAACCGGAATGCGCGTGCGCAGCGTTGCAAAAATTTAGCATGAGCTGATTTTAATCATAGAGCCCCGCTGCACAAGTCAAATTTTGTGCCAGCCTGTCTCAAACACAATCATAAACAAGCATAAAAAAATGAGAGCATTTTAATCCGTTGTCAGATTAAAATGCTCTCATTCTATTTCGATAAGGCTGCCGTAGTTTTCTAAACGAAAGCTACATTTCAGCTGTCATTCTAATTTGCGCTCTCCGTTGCCGAAGTGCTGAAGCCCGTTTTACAACGGGGTGCAAAATTAGCCCTGACGTGCTTTAAAACGCGGAGCAGTCTTATTGATGATGTAAACGCGGCCTTTACGGCGGATAAGCTTGCAGTCGCGATGACGAGCTTTGAGCGCTTTGAGCGAATTCTTGATCTTCATGTCAATCACCGGTCGGGTTGGCCCGTCACCGGGCATCATAAAAACAGGCGCCCGAGGCGCCAATTACTAAACGGACAGACAAGCTATCCATTGGGTTGGCCGAAATACACAAATATCGGCCAAAATGTCAACTCCCAAGGGGCAAGAATCCTGAAATCCTTCATAAGAAACTGCCCCTTTTAAGGGAAAAGACAATAAAATCAGCCTTTCTTAGGGCTGATATAGGTCACATGACCCATTTTGCGGCCAGCGCGAGCCTCTGCTTTTCCATACAAATGCAGCATGGCATGCGGCTCAGCAAGAATCGCTTCCACCTGCAAAACATCATCACCGATCAGATTGACCATGCGGCAATCGGAGTGACGGGTGGTGTCTCCAAGCGGCAATCCGGCAACCGCACGAATATGCTGATCAAACTGTGACACAGGATTGGCAGCTTCCGTCCAGTGGCCGGAATTATGCACACGCGGTGCAAATTCATTGGCGATTAATGTGCCGTCTGGCATCACGAAAAATTCCAGCCCCAGCACACCGACATAATCAAGCGCATGCAACAGTTTTTCCGCTGCAAGCTGAGCGGCTGCTGCTGTCTCAGCGCTGATATTGGCCGGAACAGTTGATGTATCCAGAATGCCGTTTTTGTGCACATTTTCAGCAATGTCGAAAAGCGCCACGTCGCCATTACGGCCACGCGCTGCAATCACCGAAATCTCGCGCTCAAAACCCATCAGCCCTTCGAGAATCGCCGGCGCATGGCCGATATCTTTAAGGGCTGCATTGATTTTATCTGCGCCATTGCTGTTTTCAGGCGTCAAGCGCACCTGACCCTTACCGTCATAACCAAAGCGGCGGGTTTTCAAAATGCCCTGACCGCCAAGAGCGGCCAGCGCTGAAACCAGCATATCCGCATCATCTACCAGGCGCCAGGGCGCGGTGGCGATACCCGATTCGTTTAAGAATTGCTTTTCAGTGAAGCGATCCTGCGAAATCTCCAAAGCGGCAGGCGGCGGATAAACGCCGATTTTTTCAGCCAGATCCTGCACTGCTTCAATGGAAACATTTTCAAACTCATAAGTGATGACGTCACAAGCTTCCACCAGCTCTGCCAAAGCTGCCTTATCATCATAGGCCGCAACGATCTGACGATTGGCAGTCTGCGCCGCCGGACAATCAGCCTGCGGCTCCAAAATAATAGTGCGGAAGCTTAAACGTGCTGCGGCCATCGCCAGCATACGGCCAAGCTGGCCACCGCCGATAATGCCAATTGTTGATCCTGTTTTCGACATATCAGGCCTCATCACTTGGGCGTTCGGCAACGCTTGTGCTCTGGTTTTCACGCCATGTATCAAGGCGGGCTGCCAGTTCCTCATCGTGCAGCGCAAGAACTGCCGCTGCGAGAAGCGCTGCATTAACCGCACCCGCACGGCCGATCGCCATAGTGCCGACAGGAATACCGGCTGGCATCTGCACGATGGAAAGGAGCGAATCCTGACCCGACAATGCTTTGGACTGAACCGGCACACCAAAAACCGGCAGCGGTGTCAACGATGCTGTCATGCCTGGCAGATGGGCAGCACCTCCGGCACCGGCAATAATCACTTTAAAACCTTCAGCCTTGGCCCCTTTAGCAAATTCCATCATCCGGTCCGGCGTACGATGTGCCGAGATGATGCGTGCATCGAAACGAATGCCGAGTGCTGCCAGCGTTTCTGCGGCATGGCGCATTGTTTCCCAATCGGACTGGCTTCCCATAATGACTGCAACATCGAAGCGCGGAGCTAAGGTCATTGGTTTTTCCTATTAAATAATAAAGGTGCCCTTGCCGCTTGCAACGGTCAGAACACGAGGTCTCGGGACAAGAGGTTTTTTAAGCGATAATGTCAGGAATGATCTGACTTTCCAGTTCCTGCTGTTTATCTTTAAGCGCCAGCTTTTTCTTTTTCATCCGCTGAATGCGCAACATGTCGCATCCGGTTGCTATCATGGCATTTATCGCGACATCAAAATCTTCATGGTCTTGCTTCAGCCGTGCCAGTGCCAGTCTGATTTCGGCTTGATTTTGATCGGACATAGAGTGCCCCGTTTTACAATGCGTTGATATGCAACAGCGTTTAACATTCAAAACTTCAAAACTACATTTTGAACGCTCAAAAGCTGCATAATGGTTTGCGTCATGCCTTTAGCACAAATATTGCAGTTAGAAAATGCTACAACAATCAATTCGACAGATCGCCTCAATCATGTCACACTGTCATTGTCTTGTCATAAAGCTGCCGATCAGCAGCCTGAGACATATGAAGGAAACAACCAAGGAGAATTGATGATGGCTATCGAGTCCCATCTTGCCACGCTGGAAAAGAAGCACGGTACTCTCGAACAGGAAATTTCCACTGCGATGGCATCACCAGCTATCGATAACCTTCTCTTAACTGACCTGAAACGAAAAAAACTACAGCTCAAAGAGCAAATTGAAAAAATTAAACAGCAAGTCACACAACACTAATTATTTTATCAACTAAGGAACGTAAAAAGGCAGAGGGTCAGATGGCAGTTTTGACCATCATAATGACCAAAGCCCAACGTTCATGCTAGCAGGCTGGACGCTTTGTGATCGGTGGCATCAGATCACCTCTCGCACAAAGCGTGCAGCCGGATTAGCTCACCCACTGTTCTCCATATATAATTTTTCAAAATTACAACTTGTCAAAACTGACAGCTGGCAGAACCTGTTATCTGATGCCATTTTCCTGTAAGATTTAACAGGATCACATCCGTAACCGGTCGGTTTGTCTCCGGTTCGGTTGAGGGCAGGTTGCGATTTTTAAACAGCAACCTGCCCTTATTTTTTCACTCAGCATCCGCACGCGGATCAAGCTTGAAAGCTTCCGGCGTGGCACTGCGCTCCGGCGAAATTGTCGAGAACTGATCCTTCTCTTGTCGCGGCACAGATTTGCGCACGCGGGAACGGAACAGTACATAAACCGCAATGGAAATATGCGACGCTGCGGTGATGGCAAACAATCCTGACGGCCAGAAAAAATCCATCAGCGTTGCAGCCAGCAAAGGCCCGAGCATTGTGCCAAAACCATAAAGCAGCAAAAGACCGCTTGAGATTTTGACAAAGTTTTCGGATGTCGCGTGATCATTGGCATGTGCCACCGCCACCGGATAAAGCGTATAGGCGAGCGCGCCATAACAGGCAGCAGAAATAATAATCAATGCACTGCCCTGCGGACTGAATAAAAATGTCAGCAAGCCAACAGTTGCCGCCAATGTTGCCGTGCCAGCCAGCACATAGCGCCGATCAATCAGATCGGAAATACGACCCACAGGAATTTGCATCAATGCACCGGCCGCAATGGTTGCCGACATCATCAATGCAATATGTGTGTTGCTGATGCCTGATTTGGCACCATAAACCGCGCCCAATGTGCCCCATGCACCATTGGCAATGCCTACCAGAATACAACCCACAAAAGCTGCCGGTGAATTGCGGAATAGTGCTTTGAGATCAAGCTGCACTTCGGTCAGCGGTTTCGGGCTGCTGGCAGTGGAAATGGCAATCGGGATAAGCGACATACAAAAGAAAATACCTGCAAACATAAAGAGATGATCAGAGCGGATATCGCCAGCAGAGACCAGCATTTGTCCGGTCACGGTCGCCCCGTAGTTGACCATCATATAAAGGCCGAAAATCTTGCCGCGGCTTTCATTGCTGGCGCGTTCATTCAGCCAGCTTTCGATCACCATGAAAGCGCCCGCCATCGAAAAGCCGGTAAATGTACGCAGCACAATCCATGTTGTAACATCAACATAAATACCGGAAAGCAGTGCGATGATCGCAGCAGATGCAGCAAAAATACCAAAAGCGCGCACATGGCCGACACGGCGCACCAAACGCGGCGCGAACAAACAGCCAGCGACAAAGCCCCCTGCCCATGTTGTTCCCAGCAAACCCAGCGATGTAACAGAAAAACCTTCAGCGCCACCGCGCAATGGCAAAAGAAGCCCGTGCAGGCCGGAGCCCATCAGCAAAAAAGCTGTACCAAATAACAGAGCCAAAACCTGAACATAAATGCGCAACAGAATATTCCTAATTTTCAGTCGTTATTTGATTTGTATATGGCAGAATTCTCCGCCAATTATGGTAATTTTCATAATAAAAATATTTATTTTCAGTGCGTCACGCCTTTTTTCATAAAAAGAGTGACGCAAGGATTGAAAAAGCCTGAGTTATCAGCGGAACAGTGCCTCGGCTTGCGCGCGGCTGCTTCCCCGTTGACTATGCTCTTCCCGCAGGCGATCAATCTCATGATGAAGCC
>JAEWHQ010000203.1 GCA_023387715.1 Pseudomonadota bacterium
TCTCGTCACTGTTATGGATGGTGATGCGGAAAGCTTGGGCCATTATCAGAAATTTACGCAGAGCCTTCGTGATGCGGGTATCCGCGCCGAGATGTATCAGGGCAATTGGAAGAAATTCGGCAATCAGTTAAAATATGCTGACCGTCGCAATTCTCCGCTGGCCATCATTCAAGGCGGTGATGAACGCGCGCTCGGCGAAGTTCAGATTAAAGATTTGATCGAAGGCAAACGCCTTTCCGGTGAAATTGAAAGCAATGAAGAGTGGCGCGCCAGCCGTCCGGCTCAGGTCACTGTCAAAGAGCAGGATTTGGTGGCTGAGGTTCAAAAAATTCTGAGCGCTCAGGCTGAAGACCGCGCGAAAGGTTTGAGTTAATCGCATGACGGGTAATTCTTCTCTTATTCGCGATCTTTCTTCCGCGCTGACCAGCATGGAAGCTGATCTGGTATCTATTCCGCTGATCCAGCCTGCTGATCCTTTTTTGGATATGGCGGGTGAAGATTTGCGCAGACGTATTTTTCTCACTGAAAATGAGAATGGTGACAGTCTGTGCTTGCGTCCGGAGTTTACAATACCCGTCTGCCGTAATCATATTGCCTTGAATGCCGCCACGCCGAAGCGTTACGCTTATTTGGGTGAAGTGTTCCGCCAGCGCCGTGATGGTGCGAGCGAGTTTCTGCAAGCCGGTATCGAAGATCTAGGCGAGACGGACGAAGCTTCTTCGGATGCCCGTTCTATCGCTGATGCGCTGGCTTGCGTAAAAGCTGCTGCCCCTGATGTCAATTTTGACATTGTGCTGGGCGATCAGGCGGTTTTTGCAGCGCTTGTTAAGGCACTTGGCTTGCCGCAAGGCTGGCGCAAAAAATTGCTGCGTGCTTTTGGTGACGAGAAAAGTTTAGGCACAACATTGGCCGATTTGTCTGCGCCTCAACCACAGGATCAGCTGCCTGATAATATTATGGCACTGATCGCAGAAGGTGATGAAGCAGGACTGGCGCAAGTGCTGGAGCTGGAAATGCAGGAGGCGGGTATTTCGCCTTCGGCCGGCCGCACCCCAGCAGAAATTGCCCGCCGTCTGATTGAAAAAGAAGATCTGGCCGCCATTAAATTTCCAGCCGCTGCTCTGTCTGCCTTGCAAGCTTTTCTCGATATTCGGGCGTCTCTTAATGTGGCAACGGTTACATTGCGTGCCTTTGCTGCCGATCATAATCTGGATTTGGCATCAGCAATCCAGAAATTTGAAGCGCGTGCGCGTGCTATTGCGGCCAGCGGCATTGATACAGACAAGCTTATTTATGATGCCTCTTTTGGTCGTCCGCTCGATTATTACACTGGCCTTGTTTATGAAATCCGCCAAACGGCAGATGGTGAAGAGCAGGTGATTGTCGGTGGCGGTCGTTATGATCGTTTGCTGACCATGCTGGGTGCCAGTGAGCCAATTCCCGGTGTTGGGTTTTCTATCTGGCTTGACAGGTTGCGCAAACTTGCCGGAGAGCCATTATGAGTGTTGTTTTAGCACTGCCGTCCAAGGGGCGGTTAAAAGAAAAATCATTGGAAATTCTTGGCGCTGCCGGTTTCAAGGTGATTTTGCCGGACGATGATCGTAACTACCGCGCCCGCGTTGAAGGCGTGGATGATCTCGATATTTTGTTTTTGTCAGCCTCCGAAATCGCGCGTGAGCTCGGCTATGGTTCGGTTGATTTAGGTGTAACTGGCGAAGACCTGATCCGTGAAACTTTGGCCCATGCCGATGAGCGTGTGAGCATTGAAGTGCCGCTTGGTTTTGGCCATGCCGATGTGGTTGTGGCGCTGCCGGAAGTCTGGCGCGATGTAACGACTATGGCTGATCTGGATGATGTGGCGGCAGATTTCCGCCAGCGTCATGGTCGCCGTTTGCGTATCGCCACCAAATATTGGCGCTTGACCCAGCAGTTTTTCTCACAAAAACACGGCATTCAGGTCTATCGCATTGTTGAAAGCCTGGGGGCAACGGAAGGGGCACCTGCGGCGGGTTCAGCAGATATGATTGTCGATATCACCTCTACCGGTTCCACTTTGCGGGCGAATAAGCTCAAAGTGCTGGAGGATGGGGTGATCCTGCGTTCACAAGCCTGTCTGGTGGCTGCACGTCGCAATATCAACCATCCGCGCGTGCAGGATGTGGTTGCGCGTATCCGTCAGGGATTGGCAACCGCTGATTAATCCAGCTGAATAATGATAAGAAAGCCGGTCTTTTGAGACCGGCTTTTTTTTGTTTCAAACAGGTTTGCTGCCGATCAATGCATAATAGCCGATATAAATGTAGCAAATGACGGGCATGATATAGGCCAGATGTACGCCGATATAGTCAGCAATGATACCTTGCAGGAGTGGCACAATCGCACCGCCAACAATGGCCAGACATATAATGCCGGATGCCTGGCTGGTATGTTTGCCTAAGCCCTTAACGGCAAGGCTGAAAATAGTCGGAAACATGATTGAGTTGAACAGGCCAATCGACAAAACCGCCCACATCGCCAGTGAGCCATTGGTGAGCACAGTGACAAGCAAGAGCAAAATTGCCATTGCAGCATTGAAGGCAAGTACTTTGCGGCTGTCTGCATAGCGCATAACGGCCGAGCCGATAAAGCGGCCAAGCATGGCACCGCCCCAATAGAATGAAACATAATGTGCGGCTTGGTTTTCCGGTAAACCAGCAATTTCAGGCAAGTGTAAAAAATTGACCAGGAAACTGCCGATGCTGACTTCTGCACCGACATAAAGAAAAATAGCCAATGTGCCTAACAGCAAATGGCGGTAATGCCATGCCGAGCCTTCTGCTACCTCCTGCGCTTCGATTT
>JAEWHQ010000206.1 GCA_023387715.1 Pseudomonadota bacterium
CTATTATGCCGATACAGATTTTTCCGGTGTTGTTTATCATGGCCGCTATCTGGAGTTTTTCGAGCGTGGCCGCACTGACTTTTTGCGTCTTAAAGGTGTGCATCATACCGAACTTGCTGCCGGATCGCTGGGAGAAGAACTGGTCTGGGTTGTGCGCCGGATGGAGATCGATTTTAAATCTCCGGCTAAAATTGATGATCTGCTGGTGATTGAAACCAAAGTTGCCGATGTCAGCGGTGCGCGCATTTATATGAAACAGGAAATTACCTGCGAAGGCAGGCTGTTATGTGCGGCAATGGTTGAAGCGGTGATGATTACCAAGCAAGGTAAGCCACGCCGTTTTCCGGCTGAATGGCGCGAAGCTTTTTTAGCATCCAAATAGCTTAATCACTGTATTTGATGCGTAAGTGTTGCTGGTTGGCGTTTTTTTACGCCAATTTTAAAGCCAAACTGATTCAAAAACGACAGTTTTTGTAATGTTAATCAGAATCGTAACGCATCTTTAACCATAATAATTCATTATTCATGCTGACGGAATCGGTTGGAATGAAGGTTTTTGCGTAACGCCTTCGTTTCACCAAAATTAACCGTAACAAGGCAATGGGTCAGGCAGACTGTAAATATAAAAACAGGAGTGCCGGAAGTTGCTGCTTATGTGTTGGTTTTGAGTGCAGCAACTGCATGCTGATTGTTTAAAGTTTGCGCAAAAAGAATTCTCACCCGTTTGATGCGGGATGAAATGAAGATGATTTTGCGAGCCGCCCGGTCAGTTAAAGCCGGGCGTTTGGATTCGAGGACGGTGTACTTATGGAAAATGTAGCGCTCGCAGCTCCCAGCGCTGATGTTACGCTTTGGGGCCTGTTTATGCAGGCGAACTGGGTCGTCAAATTTGTGATGCTTGGTCTTTTGGCAGCCTCTGTCTGGACATGGGCGATCATTATTGACAAGGCTCTCAGCTACACCCGCGCGCGCCGTGCGCTGGATCGCTTTGAACAGGCTTTCTGGTCTGGCCAGTCATTGGAAGAGCTTTACCGCAATCTGGGTGAGCGTACGACGACCGGTATGAGCTCGATTTTCATGGCCGCGATGCGCGAGTGGAAGAAGTCCTTTGAAAAAGGTGCCCGCTCTCCGATTGCGCTGCAAATGCGTATTGATAAGGCCATGGATGTGGCTCTTGCGCGTGAAAACGACAATCTGGAATCCCGCCTTGGCTTTCTGGCAACCATCGGTTCGGCTGCACCTTTTATCGGTCTGTTCGGTACGGTTGTTGGTATTATGAGCTCGTTCCAGGCAATTGCAGCTTCCAAAAACACCAACCTTGCGGTTGTAGCACCTGGTATTGCTGAAGCGCTGCTTGCAACAGCGATTGGTCTTCTTGCGGCTATTCCGGCAGTTATTGCCTACAATAAACTGTCGGGCGATGCGGCGAAAATCAGCGGCAGGCTCGAAGGCTTTGCTGATGAATTCTCTGCCATACTATCGCGCCAAATTGATGAGAAGCTCACACCTCGCAATTGAGGTTTGGTGAAAGCTTGTTTGACGAAGACGTATATGAATTCAGGAAATAATCATGGGCATGTCGGTTGGTAATCAGGGAATGTCAGGCGGTCGTCGCCGGCGCGGACGTAAAAAAGCTCTTATGAGCGAAATCAACGTCACGCCGTTTGTTGACGTCATGCTGGTGCTGTTGATCATTTTCATGATTTCGGCACCGCTGCTGACGGTTGGCGTGCCTATTGATCTGCCTGACACACAGGCCAAAGCCATGAATGCGGACACGCAGCCAATTACGGTTTCGGTCAATGATAAGGGCGAGATCTACTTGCAGGAAAGTGAAATAGCCATGGATGAAATTGTTGCCAAGCTGGAGGCAATTTCCAAGACCGGCTATGACGAGCGAATTTTTGTGCGCGGTGATAAATCCGCTGATTACGGCACCGTGATGAAAGTCATGGCACGTATTTCCGCGGCCGGTTTTAAAAATATCGGCTTAGTCACCCTCCAGGAGCAGGATAGCTGACGGTATCATGAAGGCCGGGCTCACATCCTCCGTGGTTATCCACGTCGCAATTATCGGTATGGGATTGGTCACATTCTCATCGCCGCGGGCATTTGACGTCTCCGATTCAGAAGCTTTTCCTGTCGATATCGTGCCCATCGAATCGATTACGCAGGTTCAGCAAGGCGAAAAAACTGCGCCGAAAAAAGAATTTTCTGCGCCGAAACCCACCACGAAACCACAAACCGTTGATCAGGCAGAAAATGTCGGTGATCAGGATATTGATCTGAAAACGCCTCCGCGTCCGGATGAAAAGCCGAAAAACGTGGAGACAGCGGATGCGGCGAAAGCCGAGCCGAAGCCTGCGGATAAGCCAGAGCCAAAACCTGAGCCGAAGCCGGATCCGGCACCTGAAACAAAACCGCAGCCTGTACCCGCTACAGAAGTGCAGCAAAAGCCGGAGCCAAAGCAGGACGTACAGCCTGATCCGGTAGCAGAAGCAATTGAAAAGCAAGCGGAAATCGCGCTGGACAATACGCCGAAACTGCCGGAAAAAGTGCCGACCCCGCAGGCCAAGCCGCAGCCGCCACAGGCACAGACTGCTAAAACACCGGATCGCAAGCCGGTGGAAGAGCCGAAGAAGACCGCCAATAATAGCGCATCTTCACAGGAAAAAGACGCAACCGCTGATGAAGTGGCAGCGCTTTTGAACCGTGAAAAAGCAGCTGGTGGCGGTGCTAAACGCTCGACCGATCAGGCATCACTGGGTGCGAAGAAAACAACCGGTGGTTCGAAGCTTAGCCAGAGCGAAATGGATGCGCTGCGCGGTCAGATTTCCAAATGCTGGAACGTACCGGCCGGTGTGGCTGATGCGCAAGGTCTGATTGTCACCGTGAAGATGCATCTGAATGAGAGCGGGGAGATTGAAGGTTCACCGGTGGTGACTTCAGGCGGGGCAGATAGTGGTGTTGGCCGTGTGGCAGCTGAAAGCGCCAAGCGTGCCGTCATGCGCTGTGCGCCTTACAACCTGCCGCGCGATAAATATGATTCATGGGCCGATGTGATTGTAAACTTCGACCCGAGCGAAATGTTCTAAAACAAGGTCACGGCGCTGCGGTTTGGAAAAATGGCAGCGCGTGATCATGAATAAACAGACTTAGTGTAACGATTTCTGAAATAAGACAGATGAGGCCCCGGTCATCATGAAGAACAAGATCATGAAGATAAAGATACGGACGATCTTTGCAGCTGTCGCTGTAATGGTCACCGCCAGTATGGCCGCGACTTTGCCGGCACGCGCGGTTGTTGAGATTAATATTAACAAGGGCAATGTGGAGCCGCTGCCGATTGCCGTGACTGACTTTCTCTCCGGAGATCAGTTGGGTGCCAATATTTCGGCGGTGATTGCTGCCGATCTGGAGCGCTCAGGCCTCTTTGCGCCGATCGATAAAAAAGCTTTTATCGAAAAAATTTCCAATCCGGATGCAGCGCCACGTTTTGAAGACTGGAAAGTTATTAATGCGCAGGCTCTGGCTACAGGGCGTATCACCAAACAGCCGGATGGCCGTTTGAAAGCAGAGTTCCGCTTGTGGGATACTTTTGGCGGCCAGCAGCTGACCGGCCAGCAGTTCTACAC
>JAEWHQ010000216.1 GCA_023387715.1 Pseudomonadota bacterium
CACCAGTGTCTCTTCACCGGCAGGTCGTTGAGGCGGGGCAATTTTCCATTTTTCCCCTTGCAGCAATTCGCCTGAGGCAAAGCGCCAATCTTCCGATGCAATATGAAAAATATCAGCAACGGCAGGGCCTTCCACACGAAAATGCGTATCATGCGCAGCATTATCACCGGAATATTCACTCATAAAACCAGCGCGGATATTCATACCACCGGTAAAGGCAACAGCGCCATCCACTACCAGTATTTTTCTGTGCGTGCGCAAATTGGCATAAGGCAGTTTCAAGCCAATAATAATATTGCCATTAAAAACTTCTGCCGGAACATTATGCGCTTTCAACAGGCTGACAATGCTTGGCATCGAATAACGTGCACCAACCGCATCCACCAGCACGCGCACTTCCACGCCGCGTTTTACCGCAGCCGCAAGGCTTTCAACAAAGCGAATACCGATCGGATCACGATCGAAAATATAAGTTTCCAGCAAAACACTATGCTCAGCCTGATCAATGGCTGCGAGCATGGCTGAATAGGCAGTATCGCCGCTTTCCAGCATGGTCAGCTCATTGCTGCTGGTAAAGTCATATTTGCTGACCGCATCACCCAGAATTTTCATCGCCGCAAAGGGTTTGCCGAAATGATCGCGCACACTCTCATTGGTCGTATCAAAATGGGTCAGGTGATAAAGCGCAATATGAGCGTCCCTGTCGCGCTGCAAAGAAAGGCTGCTGCGCCGGATACGATTGACCCCTGCCACCGTATAAACAACCGCACCAATGATTGGTGACAGCAAGATCACGCCAACCCAGCCAATAGCGGTGCGCACTTCCTGTTTTGTCATTGTCGCATGAATAGCAGCGCCCGCACCAAGAACGATCGAAACCGCTGCAAGAATATGAGGCCAATATTCATGAAACAACGTAATCATAGTCACTAGAACAATCCTGCCAAACAGTTGTTATTACATATAAATAGAGTTACTGTAAAAGTTACGTGCCTGCAATTTATTAAAAGCATGCATTTATATCTGCTATCAAAGTCTATAAAACGCCTTTTCACATTCATAGGAGCTGCGCATTATGGCATCAAGCGATACAAGTCTGCACCAACCTGAAATTTCAAGAAAATGGGGCTGGTTTGTGGCCCTCGGTGTTGCCCTGCTCGTTTTGGGCGGGATTGCATTTGGTAATCTTTTCCTCGCAACAGTCGTATCCGTCTATTACGTCGGTATGTTGATGCTCATTGCAGGTATCGTCGAAATTATCCATGCTTTCAATGTAAAGACATGGAAAAGTTTCTTCTTCTGGTTTTTGAGTGGTTTGCTTTATGCAGGTGCCGGTATTGTCACCTTCAGCAATCCTGTTCTTGCAGCCGGTATTCTCACCGTGCTTCTTGCTGCCGCGCTGATTGGTGCCGGCCTTTTCCGTATCTGGATGGGCTTTCAGGCAAAACCTGCACGCGGTTGGGGCTGGCTCGTTTTTGCCGGTATCATCACCGCACTGACAGGCATACTCATTGCTGCGCAATGGCCGGTCAACAGCCTGTTTATTTTAGGTCTGTTCCTTGCCATTGATCTGATTTTCCAGGGCTGGGCATTTATCGCTTTTGGCCTCGGCATCAAAAGCCTTAAATAATTTACAAACTATATCTGCCGCCCTGAAAGAGTTTTAGCAAAGCGCTTTCAGGGCGGCTTTTTTATGCCTCGACGAATAAAGCCACAGCTGATAAAGCAAAGCTCAAATTTATCTTCATCCGAACCAAACCATCAGCCGTTTTCAGTGTTCGCCATATTTCGATTTTACTTTATGGCAAAACGCCTTATTGCATGCTGATCCTTATATGCGGGATTGCCCGCCTTAGTTTAACGAGCCTTTTATGCCTATTGCTGATCATCCTGCTTCAAAGCGCCGTACTTTCGCAATCATTGCGCACCCGGACGCCGGTAAAACAACGCTGACAGAAAAACTGCTGCTTTTCGGTGGTGCTATTCAGCTTGCCGGTGAAGTAAAGGCAAAAAAAGATCGTATTCAGACCCGTTCCGACTGGATGAATATCGAGCGCGACCGCGGCATTTCCGTCGTCACTTCGGTGATGACCTTTGAATATAAGGATTGCATCTTCAATCTTCTCGACACCCCAGGTCACGAAGACTTTGCCGACGACACCTATCGCACGCTGACCGCTGTTGACAGTGCCGTTATGGTGATTGACGCAGCGCGCGGTATTGAGCCACGCACACTTAAACTCTTTGAAGTGTGCCGCATGCGCAATATTCCGATTGTCACCTTCATCAACAAGATGGACCGTGAAGCGCGCGACCCGCTGGAAATTCTCGACGAAATCGAAGAAAAACTGGCGCTCGACACAGCCCCAATCACATGGCCGATCGGCTCCGGCAAAAGCTTTGCCGGTACATTTGACCTGCACAACAACACCATCCGCCGTGAAGATACACAGGAACAGCCATTAAAAGTGGATGGCCCTGAAGATCCACGTGCTTCCGGTCTGTTGCCGGAAAACCAGCGCGCGGAATGGATTGAAAGCGTTGAAATGGCGCGTGGCGTCTGCCGCGAGTTTGACCTGCAATCCTTCCGCGAAGGTCACATGACACCGGTTTATTTCGGCTCGGCGCTGAAAAAATTTGGTGTGCGCGATCTGATCGAAGCTTTCTGTGACTATGGCCCATCCCCACGCGACCAGCAGGCTGACACTCGTATGGTCAGCTCCACAGAAGAAAAAATGACCGGCTTTGTCTTCAAGATTCAAGCCAATATGGATCCGAACCACCGTGACCGTATTGCTTTCTTACGCGTTTGCTCCGGCACATTGTCCCGCGGCATGAAGGCAAAACTCATCCGTACTGGCAAGCCGATGAGCTTGTCTGCACCACAGTTTTTCTTTGCCCGCTCCCGCCAGATTGCCGATGAAGCGTTTGCCGGTGATGTTGTCGGCATTCCCAACCACGGCACCCTGCGTATCGGCGACACGCTGACCGAAGGCGAAGAGTTATTGTTCCGCGGTGTGCCAAACTTTGCACCGGAAATCCTGCGTCGTGTCCGTCTCGACGATGCGATGAAAGCGAAAAAACTACGTGAAGCCTTGCAGCAAATGGCTGAAGAAGGTGTTGTACAGCTTTTCACTCCTGATGACGGCTCGCCAGCTATCGTTGGTGTGGTGGGTGCGCTGCAAATCGACGTACTGACGGAACGCTTGAAAATTGAATATTCATTGCCGGTCGGCTTTGAAATGTCACGCTTCTCCATCTGTCGCTGGATTACCGCTGATGATCCGGCAGAAGTTGACCGTTTCATTGCGGCGCACCGCGCAGATATTGCTCATGATCTGGATAATGATCCGGTCTATATGGCGCAAAATACGTTCTCGCTCAATTATGAAGCAGAGTGTTGGAAAGCCATCCGTTTTGAAGAAGTAAAAGATTATCAGGTGCGTTCCAACGCCTGACAGCCATCTATTTAAAACACATAAAAAAGCGCGGTTAGCCCATAAGGTAACCGCGCTTTTTTAAATCTAACTCTTATTAATCGTCATTTGCCTTTTAAGGCTTCAGCAATTTTCTGCGCCAGTTTTTCAGCAACCGCTTGCTTGCTCATCTGTGGCCATTCTTCAATGCCATCCCGGGTCACAATACGCGGCAGATTATGATCACCGCCCATGACGCTGACACCGTTTTCTTCCGTCACATCATTGGCGACAATCCAGTCCGCACCTTTTTTATCAAGCTTCTTACGGGCGTTTTCAAGCAAATCCTGTGTCTCTGCCGCAAAGCCGACCACCAATTGAGGGCGCTTCGGGTGATGACCAATGCTTGCTAAAATGTCCGGATTTTCCGTCATTTTTAATGTCGGTGCAGTTTCGCCTGCCTGTTTTTTAAGCTTTTGATGCGCTTCATTTTCTGTGCGCCAATCCGCAACAGCTGCCACCATCACTGCGGCGTCAGCTGGCAGTAAGCTTTCCACAGCCACCTGCATTTCGCGTGCAGTTTCCACATGGGTAACATGAACCCCCGCAGGATCAGCAATGGTAACCGGCCCGGAAACAAGCTGCACCTCAGCGCCAAGACGCGCCAATTCACGCGCTATCGCATGACCTTGCTTGCCAGATGAACGGTTTGCAATATAGCGCACCGGATCTATCGGCTCATGGGTTGGCCCTGAGGTCATAATGACTTTTTTGCCCTTGAGCGGCAGATCACGCGGCGCAAGCAGTGTTTCAACCGCTGCAACAATCGCCAATGGCTCGCTCATGCGACCAAGACCGGCCTCACCGCTTTCAGCCATTTCACCACGTTCAGGGCCGATAAAATGCACACCATCCTGGGTTAAAAACGCACGATTGCGTTGACTTGCCGGATTATCCCACATGACAGGATTCATAGCAGGTGCGAGCAGCACGGGAATTTTACGTGCCAGCAACACAGCACTTGCCAGATCATCAGCCAAACCATGCGCCATTTTAGCCATCAGATCAGCGGTAGCAGGTGCCACCACAATCAGATCAGCATCACGTGCTAAGCGAATATGGCCGACATCCTGCTCATCCTCACGCGAGAAAAGATCAGTATAAACATGATCGGCGGAAACCGCACCAATGGTAAGCGGAGTGACAAATTCCTGCGCCGCACGGGTCATCAATGGGCGCACCTGTGCACCACGCTCACGCAAGCGACGGATCAAATCCGGTGTCTTATAAGCTGCGATACCACCACTGATAATCAGCAGAATGCGTTTGCCTTGCAAAGAGGCAGCGATTGGGGAAGTCGTCTTCGTTACACCAGACTTACTCATTAAATCACACCCCTTTGCATCGAAGCTTTGATATTTTAATCAATGAAAAGTTTAACCGCGATGGCTACAAAGGCAATGGCGATCACCACCAGCGCCCGTCTGCCCCAGCGATTATGATAAGCTTCTGCACGACCGATGGCTTCGGCAGTCGCCGCATCAAAACGCAAACCATTGGCAACCATATCATCAAGCGCAATGCTGGCGCGTTCCGAACGCTGGATCAATTCAGGCG
>JAEWHQ010000232.1 GCA_023387715.1 Pseudomonadota bacterium
GTAAATACCTGCAACAGATCTTTGCGGCCATACACGCCGACACCCTGACATTCACAATCGTGGATGAATACACACCAACCTTAATCACAGGCGGTGAAGGGTTTCAGGCCATTCTCATGCCAATGCGTCCAGATAGCACTTTTGCAAAGCGTCTGCTGGATCGGCTGACAACGATGGAGATCGCGGCATGACAAATCAATCAGTGTCACTGTCAGATAATCTTGTGCGCGACGCTCTTCAGACATGGAACACATCAATCGTAGAAAGTGGTAACGACTTCAATCGTATGAAGTCCACCCTCACCGCGATCATGCCTCAGATTGTGCAAAAGTCCGACATCGAAACGGCAGCGTTAGACGCAGCAAAAACCAATCAGCTAAGACAAAACCGCCGCTATAAAAAACTCTTACGCCGTTGCTCGCAACTCAACAATGCGCTCATAAAAGCCAAAGCCAGCAAGCCCGATAACATGGCGGCGGTACAAGCAGCCATCGACTCCATCATTATTCATGAAGAGGCGAATGGCTATGAATGGCGCGGCGAAGGAGGTGATTACACCCCAAAATCGCATGAAATAGCTATGCTTGCAGATTTCGGCCATGGCCTTATGGGCGTGATTGAAGATGCACTCCGCGCCCTATCTGCCGAACCAGCACAGGGCAGCTATTCCGTTACTGATGAGCTTCGGGATTTGCAGCAATCAATTCTTCAATCCAAAACGCTGGCCGACTTCAACGCCGTCAAAAAGACAGTTGAGGCACTCACTGGCCCGACCTCGGAGGCAGAGGTATGAGGCTGACCAAACGAGAGCAAACAAAAGCAGATAAGCTGCAAGCCATTTGTGAAAAATTCAATTCTGTCTATCCGGTTGGCACCGAGGTTCTTTTGAAAAAAGACGGCCACGATGTGCCATTCCCAACCAAAACACGTAGCACGGCGCAAGTGATGTGCGGGCATTCAGCAGTCATTTGGCTTGAGAATGTTTCAGGATGCTATCTGCTCGACCGAGTAACGCCTACAAAACTCTCTAAAAACCAGCAGCGTATCTTGGGTTGTTATAAGGGCTTGGATGACGGCCAAGGATACCATTTTAAGGATATTGAGACGCGCACCGGCTTGGCACGTGATGTTATCCGCCCAGCAGTTCGTCATCTTGCAGAGCTAGGATTTCTACAATTCTTTCTTAACGGGACTACCGACGAAGGTGAGTTTTACGGCGCTGGATACGCCATCACCGCGCTAGTCCGTGAAACCTTGGCAGGAGGCAATATTGGAGCGTAAGCCAAGCCGCTTCCAAAAAGCAATCAATCAAAAGATTGCAGTCAATGCGTCCACACTCACACGTGGACTGGATCAGCTTGCGCAAATAATTGCTACCAACGACGATTGGGCTGAAAAACTGCTCCCATTATACGAACGACTAGAAAGTGAATTGGTCGTCATAAATAAAAGCAACTCTAAGCTTGATCTTATCCGCGCACGTGCTTCGGCGGCAGCACAATCGAAGGATCATATGGCATCGCCATCTTAGCCAAGCCATCAGCCTTCCACTTGAGTGAGCCGCCCTCACCATACTGAGGACGATCGATTGTATGCCCCATAAGCATCATACGAAGCTCAGTATCCAATCCCGCATTTTTCATACGATCTTCAAATGAATGCCTAATTGAATAAATTTTATGGCTTGGCGTCTCAAGCATACCATTCAGACGAAAATGCTTCATCAAGACAGCTGATAGCGAATTTTCCTTATCATGATATTTAGGAAACCCTTTTGGGAAGCGCTTAAAAACTTCCAAAGCTACCCCAACCAGTGGAATTTGCCTTTCTGATGATTGCGTTTTGATATCCCTTGGATTCTCTGGATCATCAACAGCCTTAACCACAATAAATGGTATATCGACATTTAGATGAATATTTTCCGGCCGGATATTACAAAGCTCTGAAGGCCGACAGCCAGTTTCAATCATAGCCAACATGATTGCCCGAGCCTCAGGGTTTAATCTCCCTAAATACGCAGGCGACATTATCGTATCTCGAATAAAATTATCCGAAAATGGTGGTCTAGTTTTTTTCTTTTTATCCGCAAAAGACAAACCATCAAACGGGTTATCAAACCCTTTTTTACCTATGTACTTCATGTACGTGTCATAGATCACACGCATATTGCCGAGATCACGATTACCAGATGTTGGTGCCAACGCCTTCTTACCAACTGACGGATTAGTGATTTTCTGTAACCAAAAACCATGCAGCTTCAATGCATCGGCACGATTAATATCATTGATCGCTTTGTCCTGGCACAGCGCTATAAAATTATTAACAGCACGCCTCTTTACCTTCTCCCACGATCCCCTCTGGGCGGGACTTTTAGACCTAAGTTCAACAGCACATAGTTCGGAAATATAAAGTTCCAAAACCTTAGATATTTTAATACCAGGTTCCTCATGCACCCCAAGCACTGCCCCAGCCATTGGTGCCGAGGTATGATTGGTCGATGCAGCCTGCAGACGAGATAAAATCTCAGCAGTAGGCATCGAATGAACTATCTGATCAACTGGCAAGTAAGTGAAGCTATTTTGCGCCGCCAAGCGACGAGCCTCTTCATACCGCGCAAAAGCGATATTCTCTTCAAAACCACTCCGAAGTGCCGCCCAAAGTTCATTATCAATCTTTTCATAATTATCACGCAGCTTTCTAGCGGCACCCAGATCATCTGTATGCAATGATTTCTTAATGGGAGAACTGCGCTTATCAAGTTCAGCTAGATCAGCTGGCACCTTGCGACGGTAATAATAGCTACCACGATAAAAATAGAGGTGCCGATCAAGATCACGAATGGGACGACGCATCAGAAGCCTACCTTAAATTGGAGCTTCTTTTTATACCCTGCAGGAAATGTGTCAATGGTGGTCTCTACAGTGGCCTCTTGGTGGCCTCAAATTTGGGTGCGCCTTACTTACAACCTTTTCAAATATATGTTATAAATCAATAACTTAAATTAAAACTATATCTAGACAATTAGATTCATCTCGACCGCACCATTCTCTCCTTACGAGGATTGAGAAAAAGCAATCAAAACAATATAAGAAATTAAATTTGCCTTTAAAGCCGCTCCTCACTCTGCAGCTTAAAATCACCTTTGATTTTATTGAGGAATTTTAATTAAGCCCCTCACCTTTTCATCTGCAATATCAGATAATATTACATATCAATCCAGTTTTGCTCGATATTTTCCTGCCAGCCCAGTTCGTGCAATAGGGGCGTATCGCTTTCAAATTCCGGCCAGCCGATGCAAAGATAAAAACTGAAGCGCCAGTTTTCAGGCACTTCAAAAAGCTGCTCCATCGCGCCCTGATTTAAAATCGACACCATTCCCACTCCAAGCCCATGAGCGCGCGCCACCAGATTAAGGTTTTGAACCGCCATAGCCGTGCTTTGCTCCAAAGTTGAAGCCAAAGTTTGCCGCCCTAAGCCGTGGCCTTGTATCGGGTCGGTATCCGTAAAAATTGCCAATTGTACTGGTGCAGTCTGAATTGCTTCCAGTTTAAGCTTTTCATATTGCGCCAGACGCTCAGGCTCATAAATTCCGGCGGCCTTCTGGCTTGATTGCTGAAAGTTTTCGTAAACAGCTTTGCGCATTGCAGGTGACTGCACCATAAATATACGCCACGGCCGCGAATTACCGACAGAAGGGGCGAGCTGAACGGCGCGCTGCAACTCCATTATCAAATGCGCTGGTACTGCTTCCTGCTTGAAATGGCGGACATCACGCCGCCAACGCATAATATCAATCAAAACCTGCTGGTCAGCATCGGAAAATTGCATCAATAAAAACCATAATCAATTCATTGCTAGAGCGGCAATCATAACACCACTCATTTATCTAAAATAATCCCTATCTCGCCCTCTTAGTCAGAGCAACAGCCTAAGGTCTCACTTTAAAATTATACCATTGCAAAAGTTCTATATTTGTTCTAAATTTAGCAGAGCGTCATTGTCCGGAGTAAGGCGTAATGTCCAGACCACCTTATGGTCGTAAATACCCTACCCGCACATATCGAAAACAGCTGAAATCAAAACGCCGCCGCCCGCTCATTCTTGACACGCTTTTTGCTGTTCTCATTTTAAGCGGCATCGCTTTTCTCGTCAGCCGCATTCCGCAAACAACTGATTCAACACAAGAATGGACAGGCATTGCCACCATCATTGATGGCGACACAATCATTCTGCAACAACAGCGCCTTCGCCTGAAAGGCATTGATGCGCCGGAGATGAAGCAGACCTGCCGGATTGATAATCAAGAACAAGCTTGTGGGGTCAGCGCCAAACAAGCGCTTCAGCAAAAAACAGCACGCCAGATCATTCACTGCACCAGCACTGCACGCGATAAATATAAACGGTTTTTGGCAAACTGCTATCTGGGCCAAACCGATCTCAATCAATGGCTTGTCGAAGAAGGCCACGCTGTTTCCTATTATGATTATCCTGCGCAAGAACGTGAAGCACGCATTAACAAACGTGGCATCTGGGCTGGTGGATTTGAGCTCCCGCAAGAATGGCGCAAACGAAATACAACGCAGGAAAATGACGATACAGATGAAACCTATTTCGATTTCAAAGGTTTAATTCTCGTACTCCAACAAATCTATGAGAGATTATTCAACAGCGATGGAACTGATGAATAAACAAACGCAGCAACAATTGATTACAACTCTATCGCATGAGATTGCGCAATGCCGCCTCTGCCATGACAATCCGCGCTATCCGCCTGCCATGGCGATGCCACCGCGTCCAGTTGCCACAATTTCCGCCACTGCCCCCATTGCTATTTGCGGTCAGGCTCCCGGCATGCGTGTCTATAAAACAGGTATTCCGTTCAATGATCCCTCCGGCGACCGCTTGCGCCAATGGCTCAATGTTACCCGTGAGAGTTTTTACAATCCTGACCATTTTGCCATCATACCGATGGGATTTTGTTTTCCCGGCTATGATAAAAATGGCGGCGATCTGCCACCGCGCCGCGAATGTAAAGAGGTCTGGCATGACCGGATTTTTCCGCTGATGCCGCAGATCAAACTCGTAATTGTCATCGGCCAATATGCGCAAAACTATCATTTAGGAAAAAGACGTCATAAATCACTGACCGAAACAGTGATGCATTGGCGGGATTTCTTTGAGGCGCCAGACGAAAACGGACGCCGCATCCTGCCGATCCCTCATCCGTCATGGCGCAATAGCGGCTGGCTGAAACGCAATCCGTGGTTTGAGCGGGACTTATTACCCGAATTGCAAAAGCTCACGGCTGAGCTTTTGCCAAATCCAGATTAAAGTTCTACATATATAGAGAATAGTAGAATTTATTTGCTGTTCTTTTTGCCTTATGCTCTCCATAAGAGTATCAGGTTTCAAAGAAACTGCACAAATGATAATATGGGTTTCGTTTAAGGGAAATTGAGCGCATGGACAGGCTTGACAGAAAAATTCTTCGTTTGCTGCAAGAAGATGCAACCCTTGCGGTTGCAGATGTTGCTAAAAAGGTCGGGCTGTCCACCACCCCTTGCTGGCGCCGTATCCAGAAGTTAGAAGAAGACGGCATCATCAAACGGCGCGTTGCGATCCTTGATCCGGCTAAAATCAATGCCCGTGTGACAGTGTTTGTTTCCATCCGCACCAATTCGCACAGCAATGAATGGCTGAAGCGCTTTTCAGAAGTGGTGCAGGAATTTCCGGAAGTAATCGAATTTTACCGCATGAGCGGCGATATTGATTATCTCTTGCGCGTCGCCGTGCCGGATATTGCTGCCTATGACGCTTTCTATAAGCGCCTCATCAACCGCATTGAAATACGCGACGTTTCCTCTTCCTTCGCGATGGAGCAAATCAAATATACCACCGAGCTACCGCTTGATTATATGGTTCTCGATAAAGAAAACTCCTGATCAGATCATTAAAAAACCGGCTGAAATCTCAGCCGGTTTTTTCATTTTAATTTGGAAATTACTATTAATTTGAACTGGTTACGCCAGCTTGTTCAAATGTTGCCATACCCGCATGGGTAAGAGCAGCAGCTTTCACAATACCGGCAGCCAAAGCAGCACCTGTGCCTTCACCAAGGCGCATTTCCATTTCCAACAATGGCTTTTTACCCAGTTTTTCAAGCATACGGCGATGACCCGGCTCGGCAGAAACATGACCGAACATGCAGTGGTCAATCGCAGAAGCATCAAGCGCATGCAAAATTGCAGCGGCAGAGCTTGCGACAAAACCATCAATGATAACCGGAATTTTTTCCATACGTGCAGCCAGAATGGCACCGGCCATTGCTGCAATTTCACGACCGCCCAAGCGACGCAGCACTTCCAGCGGATCTTTCAAATGATCCTGATGCAGTGCAATGGCCTTATTGATGGCGGCCAGTTTGCGATCCATCAGCTCACCGGTTGAACCCGTGCCAAGGCCAGCCCAATCCTCAGCCGTTCCGCCATAAAGGGCGCAGGCAATGGCGGCTGCAATGGTTGTGTTGCCAATGCCCATTTCACCAACGCACAAAAGATCGGTGCCGCCAGCAATCGATTCCATGCCGAAAGCCATGGTTGCGGCACAGCTGCGCTCATCCATGGCAGCATCCACAGTGATGTCAGCTGTTGGATATTCGAGCGCCAGATCGAAAACCTTGAGCCCCAGATCATATGCAATGCAAATCTGGTTGATAGCAGCGCCACCGGCAGCAAAGTTTTCCACCATCTGCGCGGTGACACTTGCCGGATAAGGGGTGATATTTTGCGCAGTCACACCGTGATTACCGGCAAAAACCGCTACCAATGGACGGGTAACCTGCGGTTTTCCCAAACCGCTCCATCTGGCAAGCCACTCCACCAGCTCTTCCATACGACCCAGCGAACCGGCAGGCTTGGTAAGTTGTGCTTCGCGCGCTTTAACCTGCGCAACCGCATCTTCATTAGGCCCCGGCAGGTTACGGATCAGCTCACGAAAATCATCAAAAGGCAGGCCGCTTGTGCTCATAATCTTTCAGTCCAGTCGCTCTTGGGAAATAAACAGGATGGATGTAATTTTATTGTTGATCTCCTATAAGCCTTTGAAGCCGATTTTCAAACGGCCTATAGAGGGAAAGTGACTATTCGCCCTGAAAATGACCGGAGAAGCTGCGTGACAAAAAAAACGATCAGCCGTTCTATCGTCCATACACTCGGCTTTTTAAGCCGCCTGCCATTGCCGGCGCATTGGTATGGCGGATCTGACGAATCATTGCAGGATCACGCTTATGCTTTTCCGCTTGCAGGTGCTGTGCTGGGGGCAATCGGTGCATTTAGCTTAATCATTGCCAGCCAGCTGGGTTTGCCGCCAATGGGTGCTGCCCTCATCACTTTTTTAACCTTGGCCTTCATCACCGGTGCTTTGCATGAAGATGGCTTAAGCGACACAGCAGATGGTTTCTTTGGCGGCTCAACACAGACGCGCCGGTTGGAAATCATGAAAGATTCCCATATCGGCACTTTTGCCGCCATCACGCTTATCGGCACGATTGGGCTTAAAACCATCTTTTTGGCAACGATCATTGAAAAATCAGGGGCGCAATCGGCAGCTCTGGCAATCATCGCCATTGAAGCAGCCAGCCGCGCAGCCATGATGAGCCTCTGGTATAAACTCCCCTCAGCCCGCGCCGGCGGTTTATCGGACAAGATCGGCGCCCCCTCGCTGGAGACCACTCAAACAGCCCTCATTATCGGGGTCGGGATTTTGGGCATAGGCTTCACCATAATTGCCAGTGTGGCGACATTTCTTTTTGCCTTACTGGTGGCGATCCTCATCCTCTGGGGCTTTGCCAATTTAAGTCTTGCCAAAATTGGCGGACAAACCGGCGATGTGCTTGGCTCTGCCCAACAAATAACCGTCCTATCACTATTATTGGGACTTGTTATTAGCCTCTGAAATG
>JAEWHQ010000300.1 GCA_023387715.1 Pseudomonadota bacterium
ATATAAATGTTCTAATTTAGTATGAGAGTCAAATCGTATTTTAGGCTGTGAATAATGAAAATAAGAATCAGTGGCTGGCATTATTGTCAGGGGTGAGACAGGCCAGTGCGATTGCCCTTAATGACACCACAAAAGGTGAGGGACGTAAAACTTATTCTTAAATGAAATCAATGGTGATTTCGGGATGTCAGGTGAGGGGAGCGTGAAATCAGATTTTACAGGTAAGTGATTGTAATCACTTTGCAATTTGCATCACTGTAAAAGAAAAGTGGTGCCCCCAGAGAGACTCGAACTCCCGACCCCCTGATTACAAATCAGGTGCTCTACCAACTGAGCTATAAGGGCAACCTTGATGCTGAAATAGCATATTAATTCAAAGAGTAAAGGGCAAAATCTAAAAAAACGTCGACTGGCTAAGTTTTTTTAGCTGTGCTACCCCTTTTTATGGGTAAACTGCATTATTCATCCACAATTTGGCACTGATGGAGCCTGAAAAAACATATGTCGCGTGAATTTAACAGCTATCATTTCCTCTCTTCTGGCACAAAAGAATCGCTTGAAGCCGAATCTTTGTGCATTGCCCGCTATGGGCAGACCAAAATTGAGGATGCTGATGTGATTGTTGCCCTTGGTGGTGACGGTTTGATGTTACAAACGCTGCGCGACTTTATGAATACCGGCAAGCCGGTCTATGGAATGAATCGCGGTTCTGTTGGTTTTCTGATGAACGAGTTTCATGTTGACGGACTGCCGGAACGGCTGGCTGATGCTCAATTGGAAACAATCCGTCCTTTACGTATGCGTGCAAAGGCAGCAAGCGGCGGTGAAATCGTGGCGATGGCCATTAATGAAGTGTCTTTGTTCCGTCAGTCCTATCAGGCGGCCAAGATACAAATTTCCATTGATGATAAAGTGCGGCTGGAAGAGCTGGTCTGTGACGGCGTGATGTTGGCAACTCCTGCCGGCTCCACCGCTTATAATTTGTCGGCGCAAGGGCCGATCCTGCCATTGGAAGCACCACTTCTGGCATTGACGGCTGTCAGCCCTTATCGCCCGCGTCGTTGGGGCGGGGCGCTTTTGCCTAAAAACGTAACCGTTCGCTTTGATATATTGGAGGCGGACAAGCGTCCTGTGAATGCTGTTGCTGATAATAAGGAAGTGAAATCTGTTCTGAGTGTCACTATCCGCGAAGCGCGTAACAGCAAGATTAATATTCTGTTTGATAAAAACCACTCATGGGATGAGCGTATTTTAACCGAGCAGTTCAGGCACAATTAACACATACTCTTATAAAGCCTCTTATATAGAGTGTGCTATGCGCCTATATGATGTTAATAACAGTGCCTTTATATGCGCCAAGATTGGTGATGAAGTCTCCTTTTGCTCTGATTTGATTGCGGAGCTCTCAAATTGAAGCATTTTTATCGCTTTGAACCGTCAAAACTTAACAAAAATGCCATTTTTGTTGACTTTTGAAGCTCATCCTTTTATCGCAAAGCTAAAGATAAATGTCTGCTCATTTATAAGTATATTCTTTCTGTCATGCTTGGCATTTTATAATGCTGCATCAGAATGATATGATCACTAAAACCCAAGCTAAGAGAGCTAAGCCTCCATTGACAACATTCGCCGAACTCGGACTTTCCCCGAAAGTGCTTTCAGCTGTAGAAACGGCAGGCTATACAGCCCCAACCCCTATTCAGGCCGGCACAATTCCTCCAGCACTTGAGCGCAAGGATGTTTTGGGAATTGCCCAAACAGGAACAGGTAAAACCGCTTCTTTCGTTTTACCGATGCTGACCTTGCTGGAAAAAGGTCGTGCCCGTGCCCGTATGCCGCGCACACTCATTCTGGAGCCAACCCGTGAGCTGGCTGCACAGGTGGAAGAAAACTTCACCAAATATGGTATCAATCATCGCCTCAATGTGGCTTTGCTCATTGGTGGTGTTTCATTTGAAGAGCAGGAGCGTAAGCTTGAACGGGGCGCTGATGTCCTGATCGCAACGCCCGGCCGCATGCTTGATCATTTTGAACGTGGTAAACTGCTGCTCACCGGCGTGGAAATCCTCGTCGTTGATGAAGCTGACCGTATGCTGGATATGGGTTTCATTCCGGACATTGAGCGGATTTGTAAACTCATTCCGTTTACCCGTCAGACCTTGTTTTTCTCGGCAACCATGCCGCCGGAAATTACCAAACTGACCGAACAGTTTTTGCATTCTCCAGTACGCGTTGAAACGGCCAAGGCCTCTTCAACTGCCAAAACGGTGACCCAGCGTCTGGTTAAATCCGGCAAGAAACCTTGGGATAAGCGCGCGGCTCTGCGTGATATTATCAATGCGGAAGAAGCTGAACTGAAAAATGCGATCATCTTCTGCAATCGCAAAAAAGATGTGTCGGAATTGTTCCGCTCACTTGTAAAACACGGTTTTGAAGCCGGTGCATTACATGGCGATATGGATCAGCGCTCGCGCATGACAATGCTGAGCAATTTCAAAGAAGGCCGCTTGAAGCTTTTGGTGGCTTCTGATGTGGCTGCGCGTGGTCTTGATATCCCTGATGTCAGTCATGTGTTTAACTTTGATGTGCCAGTTCACGCTGAAGATTATGTGCACCGTATTGGCCGTACCGGTCGTGCAGGGCGCTCTGGCAAGGCTTTCACCATTGTAACACAGGCTGATACCAAGCCATTGGCTGCGATCGAAGCTATGATCAATGAAAAGATTGAATGGCATGATGGCGATTTGAGCACTTTGCCGGTAGCTGTTGAGCCTGAGGAAAGCAGCAATAATCGTCGTGGCCGTAATCAACGTGGCAAGCCGCAAAAAGCACAACATGTTGATAAAGCGGATAAAGATGTGCGCGCAGTTGAGAAAGAGGCGCGTGTGAACGAAGAAATGCCTCAGGATCTGAGTAAAGCCGCACAGCCTATTATTGATGATGTGCCGATTTTTGTTGGCCAGCACAAAAATGTTGCGCCTGCTGATGCAGGCAGCCGTCGCGACCAGATCCGCGCTGCGAATGAAGAACGCCGTTTGCGCGGTCAGAATGATCAGCAGAACCGCCGCAACAATCATCGCCGTGATCATGATGATGGCCCGTCACCGATTGGTTTCGGTAATGATATTCCGGCTTTCATGCTGATTGAAATTAATATCGGCAATAGCCAGTCCAGCTGATTATTGCAGAAATAAAAACAATAAAGCCGGTCGATTGACCGGCTTTATTTTTGTTCAGTTTTTAAAGCTCAAGCCTTGCGCTTTGAAAATGCAGGTAGCATTTTGTTGAAACCGCTGCCCGGGCGCAAACCTTCACGCATAAAGAATGAACGTAACGGCATGAAATTACGTAACATTCCAAGGCCTAGATTGCGTGCGATCTGCGCTGGCAGCATCGGTGATAGTAATGAACGATTCAGCGCATCAACCGAGCCGGTACGTGCCAGAATATCAGGGCGGCGCAGGCGGTCATATTGACGAATAACACGATCACTACCCGGATCGCTGATATCGGCTTTTAACGCAGTCAGAATAGTTTCAATATCGCGGGTGCCCAGATTAAGCCCTTGCGCACCGATCGGCGGAAACACATGGGCTGCTTCACCGATCAGGATTGTGCGTTTGGCTGCAAAAACATGCGGGACCAGCCCTGAAAGAGGCCAGCCTTGCGGCACAGTTTCAACACTCACAGCGCCCAGCATATGCTGCATACGGTTTTCAACTTCACGGCCAAGTTGTTCTGCACTCATGGTTAAAAGCGTGGATGCCTGTGCCGGATCCACCACCCAGACCAGACTTGAACGGTTGCCCTGTAAGGGAACTTGCGTAAAAGGGCCAGTTTCCGTGTGGAACTCAGTTGAAATATTTTCATGTGGGCGCTCATGGCTGAAGCATAGAACAACGGCCGTTTGCGGATATGCCCAACGATGTTTGCCGATACCGGCTGCATCTCTGGCACCAGAATTGCGCCCGTCAGCAGCAATCAAAAGCCGTGTATTGAAAAGCTGACCATCCGATAAAGTCAGTTCGACATTATCGGTATTGGAGGTGAAACTCCCGGCATGCGCATGGATGCGCTCAATACGTTGATCCGCAATGACAGCTTCACTAAGCTTTTCGTTTAAATGCGCATTCGGAATATTGAAGCCGAATGTTTCTTCACCAAGTTCAGATGCTCTGAATGTCACGGTCGGGCTGCGGATAAGGCGCTTGGTGCCATCAATAATCCGCATGGAAGATAAGGCAGCGGCTTTCGGCCGGATAGCGTCCCATACATTGATAGTTTCCAGAAACTGAATGGCCGGATTCATCAAAGCAGTGGTGCGGCGGTCATCTTTGTCCGATTCAGGGCCGATCAGCGTAACATGATAGCCGCGCCCCGTTAACGCCAGCGCTGCCATCATACCGGCAGGTCCGCCACCATTGATTATAATATCTCTAGTCTGGCCATGTTTCATTGAACTTATCCTCAACACACGAGACGTCTTGTTGATTCCTCAACATAATATAAGTCTTGCTGGCTTTTATAGCATTTTACAGTGTAAAGGCTAATCGCAGAAAACGTGCATTTAATGGCCGGTTTTATTTTGTGGTTTGCATGCTATTGCTAAAGGCTGGTAGAAACCGATGTTAAATCGTGCTGATAATGCAGCCCATACGAAAAGATCGAGACAGAAACGGTTAAGAAGCGTGAAAAGCAAAATCGCAGACAAGATTAAAGCCAAAAAAGTGACGGCACCTCAGGCCAAGGCTTTTTCGGTTCACTTACTCACAGCATCCGGCTCGTTTCTGGCATTTTTGTCCATTGTTGCTGCCAGTGATGGCCGCTGGACGGCGATGTTCTGGTGGTTGGGGCTCGCACTCTTTGTTGACGGTATTGACGGGCCGATTGCCCGCAAGCTGGAAGTCAAATATGTGTTGCCAAACTGGTCAGGCGAGTTGCTCGATAATATTATCGATTATGTGACCTATGTTTTGATTCCCGCTTTTGCGCTTTATCAAAGCGGTTTCATGGGGCAAAACCTGTCTTTCATCTCCGGCGCGATTATTGTGGTTTCCAGTGCCATTTATTATGCCGATACAGGAATGAAAACGCGTGAAAACTTCTTCAAAGGTTTTCCGGTTGTCTGGAACATGGTTGTTTTCACCTTATTTATTGTGCGTCCAGGCGAGTGGGTCGCCTTCAGCATTGTTGTATTCTCGGCCATTCTTTCATTTATGCCGATTTACTTCCTGCATCCGGTGCGGGTCGTGCGTCTGCGTATGCTCAACTTAAGCATCTTCCTTTTGTGGTGTGTGCTTGGTGTTGCAGCGCTTTACTACACACTTGATGCGCCATTGTGGCTGCGTGTGGCAATCTCGGTTGCCGGTATTTACATGTATTGCATCGGTGCGGTTATGCAGTTTTTTCCAAAGCTTGGTAGTTCAGGTGAAAATGTGAAGGGTAGCATATGACGATCAACGCAATCAGAGTATCGCAAACGGGCGGCGCAGAAGAACTTAAATACCAGACTGTTGAAATTGGTGAGCCTAAAGCTGGTGAGGCTAAGGTTCGTCATGTGGCAGTTGGTGTTAACTTCATTGATGTTTATTTCCGCACCGGCCTTTATAAGGCTGAAAAGCTGCCTTTTACCCCTGGTAATGAAGGTGCCGGTATTGTGATTGCGGTTGGCGAGGGTGTCACCAATGTGAAAATTGGTGACCGCGTTGCCTATGTCGGTTCGCCGGGTTCTTATGCGGATGAACGCATTATGCCGGCCGATCGCTTGGTGATCGTGCCTGATGAAGTCGATCTGAAACAAGCAGCCGGTATGATGCTGAAAGGCATGACCGCTCAATATTTGCTGCGCCAGACATTTAAAGTTCAGGCTGGAACAACTATTTTGTTTCATGCCGCGGCTGGCGGTGTCGGTTTGATTGCAGGGCAATGGGCGAAACATCTGGGCGCAACAGTCATCGGTACAGCCGGTTCGGAAGAAAAAGCCAATCTGGCGCGCGCACATGGTTTTGATCATGTCATCAATTACAACACCGAAAACTTTGTTGATCGGGTTAAAGAGATCACCAATGGCGCTGGCGTCGATGTCCTTTATGATTCCGTTGGCAAGGATACCTATATGGGCTCGCTCGATGTGCTGAAATTCCGTGGTATGCTGGTCAGTTTCGGCCAGTCATCCGGCTCTATTCCGCCATTTGATCTAGGATTACTGTCTCAAAAAGGTTCGCTTTTTGTGACCCGTCCAACCTTGTTCCATTATATTGCCAAGCGTGAAGAACTGGAACAAACAGCGCAAGATCTCTTTGATGTGGTTGCCAAAGGTGTGGTGAAAATTAATATCAACCAGACCTATGCGCTTAAAGATGCACGTCAGGCGCATGAAGATCTGGAAGGACGTAAAACCACTGGTGGCACGATCCTGATCCCTTAAAAAATAAGCTTATAAGTGATTTAAAAAAGCGGCTTTGATTTCTCAAAGCCGCTTTTTTTTATTACGTTAATAGGCGTTTTCAGTGTTGAGCAACCGGATTGGCGTGAGGAATAAAATCTTCAAATCAAACCATAATGACCAGTTTTCAATATAATAAAGATCGAACTCGGTGCGCATACGGATTTTTTCGGCATTATCAATCTCACCGCGCCAGCCATTAATCTGTGCCCAGCCGGTGACACCGGGTTTCACACGGTGACGGGCAAAATAGCCGTCCACCACTTCATTATAAAGCAGGTTGTGGGAGACTGCGGAAACTGCATGAGGGCGAGGGCCGACCAGCGAGAGAGAGCCCATCAGCGCATTGAAAAACTGCGGCAGCTCATCAATAGACGCTTTACGGATAAAACGCCCGACACGGGTAACACGCGGATCATTACGACTGACAGTGACTTTCGCAGTGAAATCGCTCTGTTCATGATACATGGAGCGGAATTTCAGAACTTCAATCACTTCATTATTAAAGCCGTGGCGTTTTTGTTTGAAAAACACCGGCCCACGGCTGTCGAGCTTAATTGCAATCGCGGTGAGCAGCATAATAGGTGAAAAAACAATAATGCCGATAAGGCTGAAGATAATGTCAAAGATACGTTTTGCCACCGAATCCCAGTCGGTAATTGGCTTGTCAAACATATCAAGCATAGGC
>JAEWHQ010000308.1 GCA_023387715.1 Pseudomonadota bacterium
ATACCGTTTACCAGATCAATCAGCCAGTTAACATCGGTTGCAGCTTCATTATCTTCAAAAGACAATTCCGGCCACTGAGCCAAAGCCAAAACGCTGTCACGCTTTTCGCCTTCACCAGCGGTCAAGGCCCAAAGCTCTTCAGTCATGAACGGCATAAACGGATGCAGCAGACGATAGATCTCATCCAGGCAATAAGCCGCGCAGGCCTGCGCTTCCGCTTTTTCAGCTTCATCATCGCCCATGAAAATGGGTTTAAGCAATTCCAGATACCAGTCACAGAACTGGTTCCAGACAAAGCGGTAAGCAGCAGAAGCCGCTTCATTGAAGCGATAGCTGGTAATACCGGCAGTGATGGCGTTAGCGGCCTGTGTCAGCTCAGTCAAAATCCAACGGTTAACCGCCAGTTTTGCCTGTTCCGGCTTGAAGTTTTTATCTGCCTTCACGCCGTTCATCTGCGCAAAACGGCTCGCATTCCACAGCTTCGTGCCGAAATTGCGGTAACCGGCAATACGTGCAGGGTCGAGCTTAACATCACGTCCCTGTGCCGCCATAATAGCCAGCGTAAAGCGCAGCGCATCCGCACCATATTCGTCGATCAGTTCCAGCGGATCAATGACGTTGCCTTTGGACTTCGACATTTTCGCGCCGTTTTTATCACGCACCAGCGCATGAACATAAACGGTGTGGAACGGCTCTTCATCCATGAAATGAAGACCCATCATCATCATTCTGGCAACCCAGAAGAAGATAATGTCAAAACCGGTCACCAAAACGTCGGTCTGGTAATAGGTTTCCAGCTCCGGTGTTTTGTCAGGCCAGCCAAGGGTCGAGAACGGCCACAAAGCAGATGAAAACCATGTGTCCAGAACATCCGGATCACGGGTCAGCTCAGTCGGCTTGCCATAATGTTTTTCAGCCGAAGCCAATGCTTCTGCTTCACTTTTCTCAACAAAAATTTCGCCATCCGGCCCATACCATGCAGGGATCTGGTGTCCCCACCACAATTGGCGGGAAATACACCATGGCTGAATGTTTTCCATCCAGTCATAATAGGTCTTTTCCCATGTTTTCGGTACAATCGCAGTGCGGCCTTCACGAACGCTGTCGATAGCAGGCTTGGCCATTTCGGCAGCATTGACATACCACTGGTCGGTCAAAAGCGGCTCAATCGGCACGCCGCCACGGTCGCCATGCGGAACCATATGGGTGTGATCTTCGATTTTCTCGAGATAGCCGCCCTCTTCCATCTTGGCAACAATGGCCTTGCGAACAACAAATCTGTCCTGACCGTCAAGCTCAGCAATCAATGCATCAAGCGCGGCGCTGGCAGCCACACCTTCCAGAAAGTCTTCATTGTCTTTCAGGCAAATGGTGGCATCAGGCGCCATGATGTTGATTTTGCGCAGATCATTGCGCTTGCCAACTTCAAAGTCGTTGAAATCATGCGCAGGTGTAATTTTAACCGCACCGGAACCGGCTTCCGGATCAGCATAATCATCACCCACAATCGGAATAGCACGGCCAACCAGCGGCAGAATAACGGACTTGCCGATACGTGCCTGATAGCGTTCATCTTCCGGATTAACCGCAACACCGCTATCGCCCAGCATGGTTTCAGGACGCGTAGTAGCAACAACGATATAAGTGCTTGGATCTTCCGCGTTAAAACTCACGCCCTCCAGCGGATAGCGGAAGTGCCACAAATTGCCTTTAATCTCGCGCTGTTCAACTTCCAGATCGGAAATCGCGGTCAGCAATTTCGGATCCCAGTTAACCAGACGCTTGTCTTTATAAATCAAGCCTTCGCGGTGAAGGGTTACAAACACTTCCAGAACCGCTTTAGAAAGGCCTTCATCCATAGTGAAGCGCTCACGTGACCAATCGCAAGATGCACCAAGACGGCGCAGCTGATTGGAAATCATGCCACCGGATTCATTCTTCCACTGCCAGATGCGTTCAACGAATTTTTCACGTCCCATCGCATGACGGTTCGGCTCTTTACGCTCAGCCAGCTGACGCTCGACAACCATCTGGGTTGCAATACCCGCATGGTCGAAGCCTGGCTGCCACAGCACATTTTTGCCGCGCATACGTTCAAAACGAACCAGAATATCCTGAATCGTGTTGTTCAGCGCATGGCCCATATGCAAAGAACCAGTGACATTTGGCGGCGGAATAACGATTGTAAACGGCTCCGCGCCTTCTTTAGCACCGGCGCCCGCTTTAAACGCGCCTGCCTCTTCCCATCGCTCAGCAATTTTCGGCTCTGTTGCCGCTGCATCATATGTTTTTTCTAGCATCAAACTGTCCGGTCGTTGTGCAAAGAATGAAGATTAATTCAGCAGTTTGCCGCCTTCACTCAATAATCAAGCCTAAATGAGAGTCACTTTGATTGACCTCTTAAACCGCCATGGGTTTTGTGTCAAAAAACAATAATCCCGCCATATATAATGACGGGATTAACGCATTCCAACTTATCTTTATAAATCAGTACTGATCACCGCGAACCATGCGCTCAATTTCTTCACGCACGAGACGCTCAACCATGCTTGGCAAGTTCTCATCAAGCCACTTCTGCAACATCGGGCGCAGAATTGCTTCCGCTTGTTCTTCTAACGAGCGGATACGCTCCTGTCGTACAGCTTCCGACAATTGCTCAAAAGAAGCCGAAACCTGCTGCTTGGTTGAAGCCGATGCCAAAGGGGCTGCCGGTTTAGCTGCCGCCTCTTCAGGAGCTGCTTCCGGCTGCTTTTCCATCATTTCCGAGATAATCTTATGGATGTCATTTTCCACGCTCTGTTCGACTTTCTCTCTGATGTTGAAATC
>JAEWHQ010000310.1 GCA_023387715.1 Pseudomonadota bacterium
GTATAAATGCAGCGAAGGTGGTAGCCTTGTTTGAAATATTTATGATTCTCTGCTCTAGTTTTACTTTTAAAAGGCATCGGCCATGTTGCATCAACCGCAATCGGTAACAGAAGTGGCAGTTAAAAAAACGGCCCGCATTCTGTTGGGTTTAAGTCTCGTGCTGATTGCCTTTAATCTGCGCCCTGTCTTTTCCAGTTTTTCTGCACTTTTGCCGGAAATTGTTGCCAGCACCGGCATGACGACTTTCACAGCCGGATTGCTCACGACTTTGCCGGTTTTATGCTTAGGTGTTTTTGCGCCGCTGGCACCACGTTTTGCGCAACAAATCGGCGTTGAGAAAACACTGTTGCTGGTGATGTTTTTTCTCTCTGTTGCCACTTTAATGCGCGGGGTTGGTACATTGCCGTTTTTATTTATTGGCAGTGCTTTGGCTGGTGCTTGTATTGCCGTTGGCAATGTCTTGTTGCCTGGTGTGGTTAAACGCGATTTTCCGGATCGCGCAGCCATTATGACAGGGCTTTATACTATGGCTTTGTGCGGTGGTGCGGCCGCTGCCGCTGGCATCACTGTGCCAGTTAAAAATATGCTCAATGGTTCATGGCAATGGGCTTTGGCTTTTTGGGGGCTGCCGGCCGTTCTGGTTTTGCTGATTTGGCTGCCACAATCTTTGCGCAAAAATCATCATAGCCATGGCGCGCGCATAAAAATTGTCGGCCTTTGGCGCGATCGTTTGGCATGGCAGATCACATTGATGATGGGGTTTCAGTCCGCACTTGCCTATACAGTCTTTGGCTGGATGGCTCCCGTTTTGCGTGAGCGCGGTTTAAGCGGTGAGGCGGCAGGAATTCTTGTGTCTGTTTCCATCGTGGCACAAGTGGTAGCCTGTCTGCTGGTTCCCTCCATTGCAATCCGATTTAAAACACAAAGCATGTTCAATGTTTTATTATATTTCTGTGCAGTTATTGGTTTTCTGGGGCTGCTTTATGCGCCTTTGTCCGGAGCGTGGGGCTGGGCTATTATCCAAGGATTAGGCCAAGGCGGCTTAATTGCAGCCGCTATGATCGTGATTGTGCTGCGCTCTAAAGATGCACTGATCGCAGCCCATCTTTCTGGCATGGCGCAATGTGTGGGTTATATGATGGCAGCACTTGGGCCTTTATTGATGGGAATGATCCATTCACTTACCGGCAGTTTTGTCTGGGGCGGGGTATTGTTGATTGCACTTGGTATTGTTGGCTCAATCGCCGGTTGGGGCGCGGGCAGACCTGTGCTGGTTAATGCCCATGCGCAAACGAATTGAATGGTAAAGACATAACTGATTGCTTTAATGCTGTGCAAAGCGTTGAAGAAAAACCGCGAACCCGATAGACTGCACCGCATAGAATTAAAGGAGCCGACAGCCTATGACTGCCGAGAATGCGATTTTTTTAGGCGCAAGCCGTAAACCGGATGATACATATCAGCAGGCGGAAGCGCTTGCGCTGAAATATGGTAATCGTCATGGCATCGTGACCGGTGCGACGGGTACGGGTAAAACGGTTAGTCTGCAAGTGCTGGCAGAGGGCTTTTCTGCTGCCGGTGTGCCGGTCTTTTGTGCGGATATTAAGGGCGATCTTTCCGGCATTGCTGCTATTGGTCAGGCAAAAGACGGCTTAACCAAACGCGCGGAAGAAGTGCATCTTGATCCGTATGAATTACGTGCTTCACCAGTGATCTTTTGGGATATTTTTGGCGAGCAGGGGCATCCGATCAGAGCCACTATTGCCGAAATGGGGCCTTTGCTGCTTTCCCGCTTGATGAACCTCACCAATGCGCAGGAAGGTGTTTTAAACATTGCCTTCCGTCTGTCCGATGAAGAAGGCTTGCTGCTGCTTGATCTGAAAGATCTGCAAGCACTGCTCGCCCATATGGTGACGCGTTCGGAAGAGCTGAGCGCACGCTATGGTAATGTGAACAAGGCGTCAGTCGGCGCGATCCAACGCTCATTATTGGTGCTGGAACAACAAGGCGGTAACAGTTTCTTTGGTGAACCGGCGCTTCGCATCGCAGACATTATGCGCACAACCACCGATGGGCGTGGTGTGGTCAGTGTTTTGGCTGCTGATAAGCTGATGAACAATCCGCGGCTTTATTCGACTTTCCTGCTTTGGCTGATGTCGGAGCTTTTCGAGCAGTTGCCTGAAGTGGGTGATCCGGAAAAGCCGCGCTTGGTGTTCTTCTTTGATGAAGCGCATTTACTGTTTGATGAAGCGCCGAAGGCTTTGCTGACTCGTATTGAGCAAGTGGTTCGTCTTATTCGTTCTAAGGGTGTCGGAATTTATTTTGTTTCACAAAACCCGCTTGATGTGCCTGAATCAGTGCTGGCGCAGTTGGGTAATCGCGTGCAACATGCATTGCGTGCCTATACACCACGCGAAACTGCGGCTGTGAAAACCGCCGCTGATACTTTCCGTCCTAACCCTGATTTCCAGACATTTGAAGCCATCACCAATCTTTCAACCGGTGAAGCGCTGGTTTCAACGTTGCAGGAAAAAGGTATTCCTTCGATGGTGCAGCGCACCTTGATGCGTCCGCCTGCATCACGTATTGGTCCGTTGACACCTGAAGAGCGCGCGCAAATCATTGCGGTTAGCCCGGTGGCTGGTCAATATGATCATGCGATTGACCGTGAATCTGCCTTTGAAATTTTGCAAAAGAAGGTGGTGGAGATTGCTGAGGCACAGGAGAAAGCTAAGGTAGAACCTGAAAGCGGTGGTATCTGGGGCGATCTGGTTGGCACGGCTCTTGGCACTAAAAAGACGAGCGGTCGTCAAACCGTTGCGGAAACTGCGATGAAATCTGTGGTGCGCTCGGTTGGTTCGTCGCTTGGCAATGCACTGGTGCGCGGTATTTTGCGTAATTTTAAACGCTGATTTATTTTGTTGCATTATAAAGAAAAAACGCCCGAAGCTGACAAAGCTTCGGGCGTTTTTTTATATTACATTACTAAAATCGGGGTTTTATTTGGTACGCGATCATAAAGATCGATAATGTCCTGATTGAGCAGGCGTACGCAGCCGGATGAAACGGCCTTACCGATTGACCACCATTCAGGGTTACCATGCAGACGGTAGAGTGTGTCTTTGCCGTCTTTGAAAATGTAAAGTGCACGGGCACCGAGCGGATTATTGAGACCAGGTCCCATGCCGCCATTGCGGGCGCTGTATTTTTCCAGATGTGGCTGACGGGCAATCATTTCATCCGGTGGAGTCCATTTAGGCCATTTACGCTTCCACTGGATAACAGCACGGCCAGACCATGCGAAGCCATCTTTACCGATACCAACACCGTAGCGCAGTGCCTGACCGTTTTCCATTACCAGATAAAGGAAGCGGTTGGCTGTATCGACAACAATGGTGCCGGGACGTTCGCCGGTCGGATCATTGACCACCTGACGCAGATATTTCTTATCCATTTTTTGGATAGGAATAGCAGGTAAAGAATAACCTTCATCCTGCACGGCTGCATACATGGTGGTGTAATTGCCATTGTATGAATCGACATTGGCTTTTGGAGTGCCGACCGGACGGCCAAAATTATCAACATCAATAATTGGAATATTTTTACTGAGCTGAGCACAGCCGGCAAGACTTGCGGCGGCAGTTGCGCTCAGTGCAGTCAGAAAAGAACGACGCGAAAGATATGCAGACATGTGAAAACCAGATCTGTGAAGGGGAGGCCAGATTAAGGCGATTAAGGTTAATGAATTGCAACTTTGAGGTTAACTAGAGAAGAAAAGCTTTAGGGAAAAGCGAAAACGACGATTTTGTTCCCAATTTTTTCAAAAAACTTTGTCTGCTGAAAAATAATCACATGAAATATGCAACCAACCAGCTGTTGATTGGTTGTCATTATGTGCTGCTAGAATCAATAGGACGCGGCTTGATGTTGAGTAAATTGCACGTGATGGAAGCTGATAGCAGTCTAAAATCTCATGCAATTTTAATTTTCCAACATATTTCTTGCAAAATTATGCCCGCACCCCATTGCGAGTTTTCTCTCAGGGGACTATGTAATGAGTGTTAGTTTGCGGGTTCATTCAATGTTCCCAATCAATTGAAGAAAGAGGAGAGTTCCAAATGGCTTTTGAATTACCAGAACTGCCG
>JAEWHQ010000262.1 GCA_023387715.1 Pseudomonadota bacterium
GAACTGGCGCGCATTGAAAGCAGTGTTGATATTTTAACCGCCCAAAATGCTGAAACAAACGGCGACGATACATCTTGGCGGCATGCGCGTGAGACAGCAGAACACCTGCAAGATGAGTTGGAAGCCCTGAAGCGGATGATGCAAACAATGGCGCGCGAGGAAACGCTGCGCAAATTGAACCATCGCTGGGATCAGTTTGACGAAAAATTTGAGGCTTTTGAACAGAGCCAAAATCAAAAAGCGGAGGCGGAGTTTCCTGAACTAAACTCCATCAGCGACCGTTTGGATGATGTGCGCCGTGCTATTGATGCAATGCCGCAAATGCAAGCCGTGTCCATTCAGCCGCTTGAAGACCGCATCAGCGGACTGGCACAGTCGATCGGACACATGATCGATCAGAAGGATGAATATGCCATCCCGCCGGTGCTAGATGAGCGCCTTGATGAGATCAGCCGTGCAATCCTTGCCGGCAATATGAAACGTCCCGACATTGAAGAAATCCGTCGTGCAGAAGCCGTTTCGCAGGAAGTGCTGTCACGCATGGCAGACCTTTCGCAACGCATTGATTCTTTAAGCGATAATAGTTCCCTGCCATTGCAGCAGATTGAAACGCTGGCCAAGCAAATCCGCCTGATTGCCACCTATATCGACCGCGCCTTGGAAAGCGGCCCGGCACTTGAGCTGGAAAAAGTTAACACACGCCTTGATGATATTACCCGTCAGCTGAACACGGTTGAAACCCGTTTCAGCATGCCGCAGGACGCAATTTTTGCTGCCCTTGACCAGCGTTTTGATGCGCTTGTTTTGCGCCTTGATGAGCAGTTCTCGCAGCCTTCCGGCAATCATGACATGATGCAAAGTCTGGAAGCGCAGATTGCCTCAATTGCAAAACAGCTGGCTGCACCGCAAGATCATCATCCGCTCATCCAAAACCTGACGCCACGCCTTGAACAGATCGAAACAGCTGTTCTTAAGACACGTGAAGATACGCTCGACATTGCTCGCAAGACTGCTGAAGCAGCGATGGAAAAATTTGCGGAGCAAGCTCATCAGTATGACACAAGTCTGGTGAAAGAGCTGGCAGAAGACATGCGGGCGCTGGAACAGCTTGCGCGTAATAATGACGAACGCAACGCAAAAAGTTTTGACACGGTTCATGCAACTTTGCAGAAAGTGGTTGAACGTCTGGCTGCTTTGGAAACAAAGCACAAAGCATCAAACACTATGCCGGTTGCACCTGCTGTTAAACAAAGCGCAGAAGTAGAAAAGCCAGCTGTTGAAACGGCAAAAACAGTTAAAGAAGCCACCAAGCCGCTTTTGAGCGCCACAAAAGAGCCAGAGCCAGCTGCTGCTTCTGATCTTTCTGAGGTAAGTGTCACCCGCGACCAGCCGGTTATTCAAAGATCAACCGAACTGCCTGATCTGAACGCCATCATGAAACGGGTGCGCGGTGAACCGGGCCTGACTTCAAGTCTGCGTCAGGAACATGATCTTAAAAGCGATGTTATCTCTGCTGCCCGCACTGCCGCACAAACAGCCATTCAGGAAGCCAAGCGCATCAGCGCAGAAGAACAAACCACTAAAGATCAAGAAAAAGCGCCAAAGAAATCCTCTTTCACGCAGCTTATTGCCCGTCAGCGCAAGCCTATTTTCTTAGGCATTGGCACAATCATGATGGCACTGGCAGCGTTGCAGGCGGGCGAAATCTACTTCAATAAATCACTCGTTGCTTCGCAACCGCAGACAGCACAGGCTGAAACCACTGTAGAAGAAGTGATTGAAAGTAACACAGTCGCAACCGCTAAAGACGCAGAAAAATCACCTGTTGTTGCAGCCACCACGCCAGTTGCGCAAGAAAAAGCGGAAACAAAACCGGCCAATGCATTTACACCTTTAAGCTCTGAGCCAAAGGTTGAAACTGTTGCAAGCATTGCACCTGCAAATGACCCGACCGTAATGACAGCCTTGCCTGAAATGACCGCCGAAGCTGGCCCGAGCGCTCTGCGCCAAGCAGCCGCTGATGGTGATCCGATGGCATTGTTTGAAATCGGCAATCGCTATACTGACGGTATCGGCACACAGGCAGATTTAACCAAAGCCGCTGCATTTTATGCCGCCGCCGCCGAACGTGGCTTTGCTCCGGCACAATATCGCTATGGCAATTTGAACGAAAAAGGCCTTGGTCTTCCGCGCAATGTCGAAAAAGCCAAACACTGGTATTTGAAGTCTGCCGAAAAAGGCAATGCCAGCGCCATGCATAATCTGGCGGTGCTTTATGCCACCGGCGGTGACAATGCCCCTGACAATAAAGAAGCCATCAAATGGTTTGAAAAAGCTGCCGAACTGGATGTGAAAGACAGCCAGTACAATCTGGGCATTCTTTATGCGCAAGGTATGGGCACAAAGCTTGATGTGGAAGAAAGCTATAAGTGGTTTGCGCTGGCGGCACAGTCCGGTGACAAAGATGCCGCTGAAAAACGCGATCAGGTTGGCAAAGTTCTGGGTAGCGAACGCCTGAAACAGGCTGAAGGTAAAGTTGCACTCTGGAAACCGAAGCCGCTTGATCAGACCGCTAATTCCGTCACCATTCCTGACAGCTGGGTGGATGAAAACCCTGTACAAACAGCTTCAGTCGACATGAAAAAAGCTGTCCGCAATATTCAGCTTATTTTGCAGAAAAACGGTTATGATATCGGCACTGCTGACGGGCTGATGGGTGATAAAACCCGTTCTGCCATCAAAAAGTTCCAGCAAGCCAATGGTGAAGAGCCAACCGGCGAAGTCAATCCGCAGCTGGTCAAACTGTTACTCGATCATAATAAGTAATACGAAGCGACAGCTTTTCAGGCTATTATCTATAAAACCATGACATGATTACCACAGTGATCATGTCTGGTAACCTTATATTCAATAGATGTTTGACATTACACCCATGAGGGCGCAAGACATTTGATAGAAGTCAAGGTGTTGCGGCCAAGCGCGAGCCGCAAGACAAAGCTGTCATTGCGCCACAAAACCGGAATCGGAATTGGGTATTTATCTTCCCATTGCGGAACTGTCGGTCAACATGTTCGTTTTGTTGGGCATGGGGGCAGCGGTCGGTTTTTTGTCAGGTCTTTTCGGGGTCGGTGGCGGCTTTCTCATCACCCCTCTTCTGATTTTCTACAATATCCCGCCAGCTATTGCCGTTGCGACCGGCGCTAATCAGGTCATCGCCTCTTCCGTTTCAGGTGCCTTGGTGCATTTCAAGCGGCGCACACTCGATATCAAACTTGGCACTTTGCTGGTGGTTGGTGGTCTGCTTGGCTCACTGATCGGTATTTATGTTTTCTCGTGGCTGCGTGATCTTGGTCAGCTCGATCTGATCGTTTCCATTCTTTATGTGTTCTTTCTTGGCACCGTCGGCGGCTTGATGCTGGTGGAAAGCTGGAAGACCCTGCGCCGCAATAAATCAGGCGCGGCACCCGTTCGGAAATCCGGTCATCATAACTGGATCCACCGCCTGCCGTTTAAGATGCGTTTCCGCGCATCGATGATCTATGTCAGTATTATTCCTGTGCTGGGTATCGGCTTTTTCATCGGTCTTTTATCATCGGTGATGGGTGTCGGCGGCGGTTTTATCATGGTTCCGGCGCTCATTTATATCTTGCGCGTTCCCACCAATGTGGTGGTTGGCACGTCGCTGTTTCAGATCACTTTTGTCACCGCTTTCACCACCGTCATGCAAGCCACCACCAACCAGTCAGTTGATATAGTGCTGGCCTTTTTGCTGATGGTCGGCGGTGTGATCGGCGCGCAATATGGCGCCAGAGCAGGGCAAAAATTGCGCGGCGAACAATTGCGCCTGCTGCTTGCTTTGATGGTACTAGCAGTGGCTTTACGGCTTGGTTATGACCTTTTCATCCAGCCTGACAGCCTGTTCTCAATCTCCATTGCGGATTTATAATCATGCAGTGGCGATTATCTTACCTCATCCCTTATACCGTAGTTTGTTTGAGCTTAATGGCAGGTGCAGCACAAGCCATTGAGCCGGAAACAGCGCTCGGTCTGCCGCATTTGCAAACCCCTGCCGCCGAAACAGTTGAGATCGGCCTTTCCACCGAAACAATTGCGCTGACTTCAAATTTCAGCGGGGCTAATCTGACAATTTTCGGCGCGCTCGATAATGCTGATCCGCTTGTTCAGCGCCAAGGGCGCTACGATATTATTGTCGTATTGCAAGGCCCCTCGCGCGATCTGGTCGTGCGCAAAAAAGAACGCCATTTAGGCGTTTGGGTCAATGCGGCCTCTGAAACATTCTTGGGCGTGCCGCTCTCTTATTCACTCGCCTCGACACGCAATTTGCAAGATATTACCGACCCGAAAACCTATCGTCAGCTTTCGGTAGGCACCAGTAATTTCTATATGGCACCGGAGGACCCTAATAGTCTTTCGGGCAACATTCCTATTTTCAGCAATGAGTTACGCGCCATTAAAACCCGTCAGGGGCTTTATACCCAGCGCATTGGTGGCGTTGAATTTATCTCGCGCACTCTTTTTAGAGCGACCCTTGCATTGCCTGCCAACGTGCCTGTTGGCCGTCACAAAGCCCGCGCCCTGCTGTTTCGCAATGGTGTTTTCTTGCGTGAAGCCAATGCAGGTTTGGAAATTGTCAAAGCCGGTTTTGAGCAAAGCGTTTATGAGGCCGCGCACAAGCACAGCCTCTGGTATGGTTTATTTGCTGTTTTCTTAGCAATGTTTACCGGTTGGTTCGGACGTATCCTGTTCAAGAAAGACTGATTGAAAAGATAAAATCAGTCTTATTCTTCTACTGTTTCATTCCGTCGCCAGCGCTGAACATGCGGCCAGAACCCGCGCATCAGCGCGAAGCCTATCCCTGCGATAAAGCCCAAAATCAAACCGGCAATTACGATCATTTTACGCTTTGGCGCCGATGCCGTTAACGGTGGCCGTGCTTCGGTAATCACCCGCACATTGGTGCTGTTCAGGCTTTCTTGCTCGTTCGTTTCACGCGAGCGCAACAAGAAGGCTTCATAAATGCTGCGATGTGCTTCTGCTTCACGCTCAAGCTCACGCAGTTTCACACGTTCGGCGTTGCTGCCGGCATGCTGCACTTTCATCTGTGCCAAACGTTCGCCAAGTTCTTTTTCCTGCTGCTCGGAGCGCTTCTGTTCCACCTGTAAAGATGCACGTACGCGACCAAGCTCGGCATTAATTTCACGGCGCGCACCGGCGACCTGCGACTGCGCCTGTATCAATTGCGGATGCCTTGGCCCCAACGTCATGGCCAAGCCATCAGCGGTCGAGCGCGCGGTTGCATATTGCCCGCGCAATAAGGTCAATGTATTTGACTGCAATTCTTCAGGCAACGAGCCCGACAAAACACTATCCGGCGTTGCTTCACTCAACACCTGTGCACGAGCATTTAAACGCACAGTTTCGGCACGCTGCGTAGATAATTGCTCGCTCAAACGCGCCAGATCATCATCTGTAATTGAGCGGCCTTGCAGATCAATCAAATCATGTTCGGCACGAAATTGATCAACAGCATTTTCAGCATTTTGCACGGCCAGTTTTAAATCGGCCAAACGCTTGGAGAGGTCTTCCGATGTACGGCGCGCTGCATTTTGCTGCAATGACGTCAACTCATCCTGAAACACGCGGCTGATTGTATTGGCAAGCGTTGCCGACTTCACCGGATTTTGCGTTTTCACACCGATGGTAAAAACAAAGGTCTTTGCGTCACGTTCCAAAATCAGGCTTTTGGCCAGATCCTGCAAAACCTGTGTTTCCAAAATTGCCGGATCAACAGGTTCCTTCGAAGCAAATCTGGCTTTCAGATCACTGATAATATTAGCCAATGGTCCGACTGGTGCCGCATTGCCGTTAAATTCAGGATCAGCCATCAGGTCTGCATCCTGAATCACTTTCAGCAAAACACTGCTGGAGCCGATCATGCGCATCTGACTTTCAGCAATGGCAAGGGTCGCATCTGTCGGCAATTGACCAGGCGTCAGTTCGCGTTCCACCACTTTAATGTCGCGCGGATCAACCAGCAAATCCGTATAAGCGGTATAAATATTAGGCAATGACAGCGCATAAAGAATGGCTGCAACGCCACCGATTGCAGTGCTGGCAATCAGAGTTTTCTTGGAATTTTCCAGAATATTGAAAACCAGACGCGGATCAATCAGCGGTTTCCAGTTTTTACCGCCATCGCCCTTCCCGTCTGCGTCAGCCTCTGCCATCATGGCCAGACTGTCTTCAAGCTGGCGCTGCTGAAAATTATCAAAACCGCGATCAATATCCTGCTTGATCTCAGCCAGTTTGCGCTGGATTTCAGCCATTTCCAGATTATCTAAAGACGGCGCAGCAGAATCCTGTTTCACTGCCACAGTTTTTTCTGG
>JAEWHQ010000312.1 GCA_023387715.1 Pseudomonadota bacterium
TGTCAGCCTTTTTTGGCGCCGCCACCAGCAATCTGGCCGCGATTTCCGCCGCCCTTTGCACCAGCCCTGACGCGCATCCCGACCAGACAAAGCGCTGGCTGACAGGCCCTGTTTACGCTGTAACTTATGTCATTTTTGCACTGTTCGGCGCGTCACTGGTGGCGATATTTGCCGTGCTGCCGCCGGTGCTGATCGCACTGATTGCCGGACTTGCACTCTCCGGCCCCTTCATCAATGCCATGACACTGGCGCTCTCAAAAGAAAAAGAACGCTTAAGTGCGGTGGTCACCTTTGCTGTCACGGCTTCCGGCATTAGCTTTTTGAGCATCGGCTCTGCCTTCTGGGCGCTTGTTGCAGGGCTTTTAGTGGTTGCACTGGACTACGCCCAAGGCAAATTGTCGCGCAAAACCGGCTGAAAGCCAACAGAAAGCGAGTGACTTAAGAGCCAGTTTCGGCTAAGTCATAACGCGTCGAGGGTAAGGAGCAACGAGGCTACTGCCCTGTCTGTCTGCGGGAGAGAGTTGGGAGCAGATTACCTGTATCTCAGCCACCGAAGGGGAAATCGCCCGAAATCTCTCAGGTATCAAGAACCGCTGACAGGAAAGGCAACTCTGGAAAGTCGGGGCTTTGCTCCCGCGCCGAAGGTGTAAGTGTAGTTTATATCAAACTATGCGAGTCTCTCAGGCTTCAGACAGAGGGGCACTGAAGCAACCGCATTTTGCGGAGGCATTCGTGCGACTTTTGGAGTTGATATGGGCGATACGGCACAAACCACGTTAAAAACCCTGCCATTGCAGGATCTTCATGAAGCAGCGAAAGCACGTTTTGGCGGCTTTGCCGGCTGGAACATGCCAATCACCTACCCGCTGGGCGTGATGAAAGAACATTTGCATGTGCGTGAACAGGCTGGCCTGTTCGACATTTCCCACATGCGAGTCATCGAAATTTCCGGTGATGATGCAGCAAAGCTGTTGGCAGAAGCCTGCCCGCTTGATCCGCTTTCCATCCCGATGAACCAGTCAAAATACACATTTTTGCTGAACGAAAATGCAGGCGTCGAAGACGATCTGATTGTGACCCGTTTGGGCGAAAGCCGCTTCATGATCGTTGCCAATGCCGGCAATGCGGATGCTGATATTGCGCATCTCAACAAAGTGGCAGCCGGTAAATCCGTAACCGTCAACCCGCTTGACCGTGTTCTGCTGGCGCTTCAGGGCCCTGCCGCTGCCGATGTTGCAGCCAAAGCAGGTGTTCCTGGCGGTGAGCTGACCTTCATGACCGGTGTCGAGCCTAAGGCTGACTGGTTTGTCACCCGTTCCGGCTATACCGGTGAAGACGGTTTTGAAATTGCCCTGCCGGAAAAAGATGCCCGCGAACTGCTCGCCAAGCTCTTTGCCGATGAGCGCGTTCAGTGGATCGGCCTTGCAGCACGTGACAGCCTGCGTCTGGAAGCCGGTCTTTGCCTGCATGGTCAGGACATCACCCCTGAAATTAATCCGGTGGATGCAGGTCTTCTCTGGGCTGTGCCAAAACCTGTGCGCGAAACTGCCGGCTTTATCGGCGCCAAAGCCTTTTTGGAAAAGCTCGCAGCCGGTGCCAAAGCCAAACGCGTTGGCCTGAAGCCAGAAGGCCGTCAGCCGGTTCGTGCAGATATTGAACTCTTTGATGCAGACGGCAACAAAATCGGTCGCGTCACCTCCGGCGGCTTCGGCCCTTCAGCCGGTCATCCGGTGGCGATGGGTTATGTCACCCCTGAATTTGCTGCTGTCGGCTCCCGTGTTTTTGCAGATATCCGCGGTAATCTTGTACCGCTTGATGTTCATTCACTTCCATTTACACCGCATCACTACCACAAAGGATAACAATCATGGCCTCTATCCTGTTCACCGAAGATCACGAATGGATCAACAACGATAATGGCACCGCCACTGTCGGCATTACCGTACATGCGCAAGAACAGCTCGGCGACCTCGTATTCGTCGAACTGCCGGAAGTTGGCCGCAAGGTTACTAAAGGCGATGCCATCGTTGTGGTAGAATCCGTTAAAGCTGCTTCCGACGTTTACGCACCGGTTGACGGTGAAATCGTTGAAATCAACGATGCAGTTGTTAACGATCCATCCCTCATCAATCAGGCCGCAGAAGGCGAAGGCTGGTTGTTCAAGCTGAAGCTTTCCGATGAAGGCCAGCTGAATGGTCTGCTCGATGCAGCCGGTTATAAGGCACTGGTAGACTAATGACACAGGGTTCACTTCCATTTGTGGACCGTCATATCGGTCCCCGCGATGCGGATGAGCGCACCATGCTTGGTGCTCTCGGTGTCTCCTCGCTGGAAACACTCATCACACAGGCCGTGCCGGAATCCATTCGCTTTAACCGCGAACTGGATCTGCCGCAGCCTTTGAGCGAAGCAGCAGCTCTGGCTGAACTTCAGCAGGTGATGAACCGCAATATCGTCAAAAAAAGCTTTATCGGTGCAGGTTACAGCGGTTGCTACACCCCACCGGTGATCCAGCGTAACCTGTTTGAAAATCCGGCATGGTACACGGCCTATACGCCTTACCAGTCAGAAATCAGTCAGGGTCGTCTGGAATTGCTGTTCCACTTCCAGACACTGGTAACCGAGTTGACCGGTCTGCCTGTTGCTTGCGCATCCTTGCTTGATGAAGCAACGGCTGTGGCAGAAGCAATGGCTATTGCTTACCGCCATCACCGCGAAAACCGCCACCGTGTGCTGATTGCCGGTGAACTGCATGCCCAGACTCTGGACGTGCTGCGCACCCGTGCTGAGCCTTTGGGCATCACCATTGAAACATCAGGCGATGTCGATGCAGACACCACTGCTCTGATCGTTCCTTGGCCTGATACAAAGGGCGTTTACGGCGATTATAAAGCGGTGATTGCTGCTGCAAAAGCACTTGGCACACAGGTGATTGCTGTTGCCGATCCGCTGGCTCTGACTGTCACAGAAGCGCCTGCTGAATGGGGTGCTGATATGGCCGTTGGTTCCATGCAGCGCTTTGGCGTGCCGATGGGCTTTGGTGGCCCGCACGCAGCCTATCTCGGCGTGTCACAGGCTTTGACCCGTATCATTCCGGGGCGTATCGTTGGCCAGTCCACCGATGCACACGGCCGTGTTGGTTACCGTCTGGCATTGCAAACCCGTGAGCAGCATATCCGTCGTGATAAAGCCACATCCAACATCTGTACTGCTCAGGCATTGCTGGCCAATATGGCTGCATCTTATGCTATTTATCATGGCCCTTCGGGCTTGCAGTCGATTGCAACAGAAGTTGCAAAACGCGCAAGCAATTTTGCCGATGCCGTGAAAAAAGCAGGCTTTGAACTGGCTGGCGACAAGCTGTTTGACACTGTCACCATCAAAGTTCCGGGCAAAGCTGCATCCATTGCTGCCGAAGCTGATAAAGCTGACCGCCTGCTGCGCATCATTGATGCTGACACCGTGGCTGTGGCTTTTGATGAAACTTCAAGCGACGAAGACGTGGCAGCAATTGCCGCTCTCTTTGGTGCAACTGTTGCAAGCACTGATGCGACCCGTCTGCCATCGAAGCGCACGCTGGCCTTCCTGACACAGGAAGTGTTCCATCAGCACCGCTCCGAAACCGAAATGATGCGCTTCTTGCGTCGTTTGGCAGATAAAGATCTGGCGCTTGACCGTGCGATGATTCCGCTCGGCTCTTGCACCATGAAGCTCAATGCGGCCGCAGAAATGATGCCTGTCAGCTGGAATACAGTTGCCAATATGCATCCGTTTGCACCGGCAGAACAGAGCACGGGCTATGCCCAGATGACCTCCGACGTTGAAAACTGGCTTTGCGAAATCACCGGCTTTGCCGCTGTTTCCTTGCAGCCAAACGCCGGTAGTCAGGGTGAATATGCCGGTCTTCTGGCAATCCGCCGTTACCATCAGTCCCGTGGCGACCATCAGCGCGATATCTGCCTGATTCCGTCATCGGCGCATGGTACCAACCCTGCCAGCGCAAGCATGGCCGGAATGAAAGTGGTTGTGGTCAACTGTCTGCCGGAAGGCGACATCGACATTGAAGACCTCAAGGCAAAAGCTGAAAAACACAGCGCCAACCTTGCAGCCTTCATGATCACCTACCCCTCCACTTACGGTGTGTTTGAAGAAGGCATCCGCGAATTCTGCGAGATCGTTCATTCCCATGGCGGTCAGGTCTATTTCGACGGTGCAAACCTTAACGCTCTGGTTGGCCTTGGCCGTCCTTGCGATATTGGTGCCGACGTTTGCCACATGAACCTGCATAAGACATTCTGCATCCCGCATGGTGGCGGCGGACCGGGCGTTGGCCCGATCGGTGTTGCCAAGCATCTGGTGCCGTTTATCCCGGGTCACGTGGAAAAAGGCACAAGCAATGCGGTTTCCGCAGCACCATTCGGCAGTGCGTCCATTCTGGTCATCACATGGATGTATATCCGTATGATGGGCGGTGCCGGTCTCAAACGCGCCACCAAAATGGCCATTCTCAACGCCAACTATATTGCGCATCGTCTGGAAGGCCACTTCCCGATCCTTTATAAAGGCAAGAACGGCCGCGTGGCACATGAGTGCATCGTGGACACCCGCGTGTTGAAAGATCAGGCAGGCATCAGCGTTGAAGATGTTGCCAAGCGTCTGATCGACTACGGCTTCCATGCGCCAACCATGTCATGGCCGGTTTCCGGCACATTGATGATTGAGCCGACCGAATCCGAACCATTGGCTGAGATTGACCGTCTGTGTGACGCCATGATCGCCATTGCCGGTGAAGCGGACAAGGTTGCCTCCGGCCATTGGCCATTGGAAGACAACCCGCTGGTCAATGCCCCGCACACTGCCATTGATACAATCGGTGGTGAATGGACACATCCTTACTCACGTCAGGAAGCTGTATTCCCGAATGCAGATGCTGATCCGACCGCCAAATACTGGCCGCCGGTATCCCGCATCGACAACGTGGCCGGCGATCGTAACCTGATCTGCTCATGCCCTCCGATGCAGGCTTATGCCTAATTCAGACAGCTAAATTTGCAAAAAAGGCGCCATGGGAAACCATGGCGCCTTTTTCTTTTATCACGCAAAGCATTTTCACCAGCAGTGGCTGGCTGCCCAGTCATGGCTGCCAAGTAGTTGCTGCCAAGTACTGGTTGACTGAATATGTCTGTTCAAATTTCGGGCAAAAAAAGAGCCGGACTAAAAAGCCCGGCTTAAAATTTATGAAGGTGCCTTAAAGGCAAAACCTTCAGAGGGGAACACTTACCGCGCGCAATGGGAGGAGGCACAGCGGTAAGTAACCCTGATATGGATCAGCGGTCGTTAATATTCAACCCCTTTTGTCAAATTTTGTGAACATTTCGGTAAAAAATGAAAATTCATTTGAAAAAACACTGATAAAACAGTGAATGTGCAACCAAAGAGCTTAAATCACTTTCGTATTTCAACTCAAAATCACCTGCTCAAACATTTTTAAAGAATCAGCATTTCTTTTTTGCGGCGGTGCGCGATACTGTTCGCCAAAAATCAGCCACTTAAACAAAAGGGGAAATCATGTTCAGGTGGGGCATCCTGTCAACGGCGAATATCGGCATCAATCAGGTTATTCCGGCAATCTGTGCCAGTGAGAATGGTGTTGCGCACGCCATTGCCAGCCGCGATTTGGCCAAAGCGCGTCACGTTGCTGATCGTTTTGGTATGAAACACGCCTTCGGCTCCTATGACGAGCTGCTTGCCTGCGATGAGATCGACGGAATTTACATTCCGCTGCCGACATCACAACATGTGGAATGGACGCTCAAAGCGGCAAAAGCCGGTAAACATGTCTTATGTGAAAAGCCGATTGCGCTTAAAACGGCAGAAATCGATGCGCTGATTGCTGCGCGTGATCAATATGGCGTCGTGATTTCTGAAGCTTTCATGGTTTATTACCATCCGCAATGGATCAAACTGCGTGAACTCCTGCAAGAAGGTGTGATCGGGCATTTACGCCGCGTGGAAGGCGTTTTCACCTACTTCAACAATGACCCCGCCAATATGCGCAATCAATTATCGCTTGGCGGTGGCGGTTTGCCTGATATCGGCGTTTATCCGGTAGTTACCACCCGCATGAGCACCGGCCTTGAGCCAAAGCGCATCCGCGCGCAGATAGAATTTGACCCCACCTTCAAAACCGACCGCTACGCCAGTGTAGAAGCGCAATTTGATGGTTTTGATTTGCATTTTTATGTGGCGACCCAGATGGCCTACCGCCAATCAATGATTTTTCATGGCGATAAAGGCTATATTGAAGTGCATGCTCCCTTCAATCCGCTCAAATATGACCATGCCCGGATTAGCGTGCATAATGTCACCCGCGACACCACAACCACCTACAGCTTCCAGAATATTAATCAGTATCAGTTGCAAGCTGGAACATTTGTGCGTAAAGCACGCGGCGCACCTGTCAGTGTTTTCAGTCTTGAAAACTCAAAAGGTAATCAGCATTTCATTGATATGGTCTATGAAGCCGGAAAAAAAGGAAACTGGACAGAGGTTTAAGACGTTTTTTCATGGTTTCAGGCAAAATACTGTCACTTGTGGCAGGAATCTTGCAGAACTGGCCTAAACCGACTTGCAGTGAAAATAACCCTTTCTTATATACCCCTCAACGGGATGCCTTAATTCGTCATGATGGGGCAGCCTAGAACCGATAGGGGCCGCTTAACAGAACGCTCGTCAGAGGTCTAAGCGGTTTGCTGAATGGAGATAAAAATGGCTAAAGTAATTGGTATTGATCTGGGTACGACCAACTCCTGCGTAGCTGTCATGGACGGCAAAAACGCGAAGGTCATCGAAAATGCGGAAGGTGCACGCACCACCCCGTCGATTATCGCTTTCTCCGAAGGTGACGAACGCCTCGCTGGCCAGCCTGCAAAACGTCAGGCC
>JAEWHQ010000007.1 GCA_023387715.1 Pseudomonadota bacterium
ATTTAACCCAAATCCCCCTTTTCTTTTGACAGTCTTATTAAGCAAGCAAGCTTTTTGCTTTATGAAAAAACAATGCAACCCTTTGCCCGTAATCATATCAGGCAAAAGGGCTGATGGGTTGAAGCGCAATCAGGGAGTTTTGAATAGAGAACTGCGCAATTTTTCGCGGCGCACCCCCATCCCCACCAACCGGCCGGCCAAATGAGCCAGAATCGGCCAGCGCGCGATTCCTTTGACAAAAGCCGGCGGGCCGCTGCGCTTAATCTCGCTATTTTGGCGTTTCCTGCTGCTTGATTGCATCATCAGCTGAATTTTCTGAATGGCTTTTGTTGGAAAAGCCCGCCGCTTTTCAATCTGCATTAAATGCTGATCGGTGAGTTTTCCTTTGCGCAAAGGAACCGCCAGAATATTAGCCGCAGCAACCGCATCCTGTATCGCCAGATTAACCCCGAACCCGCCAATCGGCGACATGGCATGTGCCGCATCACCGATGCACAACAGGCCGGAGCGCCACCAGCGGTTCAAGCGATCAATGCGGATGGAAAGCAGATGCACATCATCCCATGAAGTAATTTCTTCCACCCGATCAGGCGAAAGCGGTGAAACTTCCGCCACGGCCTGACGAAAAGCGTCCAACCCTTTTTCTTTCACTTGCGCAAAACTGCCCTTGCGCACCACATAGCCGCATTGCCAATACTCACCGCGATCCACCATCACAAAGCCCTGACGGGGGCCGCCATGCCCCATCGCATAGGGTGGGTCTTCAGGCTTATGTGAAAGCTTGATCCACAACACATCGCTTGGCGCCCGAAAGCTGGTACTTTCCAGCCCTGCTTTTGCGCGCACCACTGAATTGCGCCCGTCTGCACCAACCACCAAAGAAGCGTTTACCTGCAAGCGATCTTCCGGTGTCTCAGCCACCAGCCCTACAACACGGCCATTATTTTCGATTAAATCCGTCACCGCCGCCGACATGACCAACCGGAAATTTGGCAATTTATTGGCTTCACGCGCCAGAAAATCCAAAAAATCCCATTGCGGCATGAAAGCAATAAAGCGGCATTTGACCGGCAGGCGTGAAAAATCAGCAATGGTTACATTCTGCCCGCCAATTTCAGCATGAAGTTTGGGTGCTTGTGTATGTGGCAGCTTCAAAAGCTCATCCAGAAGGCCGAGCTTGTCGATAATATCAAGCGTCGAAGGATGCACCGTATCACCGCGAAAATCGCGCAGGAAATCAGGGTGCTTTTCCAAAACAGTGACATTAATACCAGCGCGAGCTAGCAAAAGACCAAGCATCAAACCACCTGGCCCCGAACCAGCGATCACACATTGTGTGGTGATGGTTTGCACAGACCCTAATTGTTGCATGATCGCTCTCCTGCCCTGCCAGCATATAGCCGGAATACGAATGAAAGGGTGCTATCAGTGATAGCACCCTTTCATTCTATACCCTATAAATCAAGTTTTCGATTATTAAATACAAGAAAACTTTATCAAGCAGTTAGACATCAGTCAGATGCAAATCGTTAACCGCGCAAAGCAGTCACCGGCGATTGGCGATAAGCCATCAATGCAGGCAGCAAACCAATCACAGAAGCGCCGATCAGCATGATGATCATACTATTGAGATCCTGCATTTCAAAGGAAACCGGCATGGCAAAACCGCTGGACTGCGTGACAATACGCGACATCAATTTGGAAGCCGCAAAGCCCAGTGCAAATCCGGCAACAATTCCTGCACCCAGCAAAATGGCAATTTCTGACCAGACCAGCGTGAAGATTTTACCCCGTGATGCGCCAAGTGCACGCAAGGCACCGATTTGGCGGCGACGTTCGCCGATATGCAGCAGCGCCACAAAAATCAAAGCACAAGCAATCAGCACCTGTGTTCCCAACGCGACAAACATCAGGATTGATTTAGCATTGCCCAGCATCCCGTAAAGATTGGTGAGCACTTCAGCCGGAAAGACTGCCGTTGTGCCATTGCCGCGATATTCTTGTCTCAGTTTATAAGCATCGGCGATGGTTTTTGGCTTAACGATGATTGCCGGAACCCCTGCTGCACCATGCTCAAAACTGGTTTGCAGCGCTGCATCGCCATGCTGATGTGCATGATCGTGCCCGTGATCATGAGCGGCATGTTCTTCTGCCGTTTCACCCTCATGCGCGTCATGATCATGATGATGGTCATGCTCCATGCCATGCACGGCCCAGACCGCTTCAATCGGCACTAAAATTGCATTGTCCCAAGCACCGCCTGTTGGCGCCATGCGACCAACCATTTTATAAGCAATTTCATTATGATGATGGCCGCCCTCACCTGCATTTCCATGCAATGGCACCATCTGTGTTTCAGCTCTTACATCCACATTGGCACCGACAACAGCTTCATTGTGATTGGCAAACATTTGTCCCGATGCCAGTTTAGGGCTCAGCGTTTCAACCAGTTTTGAAGTTGTGCCGATAATCGGATAGTTTTTATAGCTGTCACCAAAACCAACCGGTGCCGCCCATGCCACACGCGGGTCTTGGCTTAGTTTTTCCAGCACATTGCCATCCATCAATGGCAGCAATGATGTCTGCAGGAAAACCGATGACAGCACCAATTGCGTTTCGCTGGCGGCAGCACCAATCACCAGATCAAAATGATCGGCAGCACGCGCACTGCCAAGGCGCAAAGCACGCTCCTGCAAAGTAACAGCGACACTCAAAGCCGTGGCAAATGCAACCAGCAACACCAATGCCAAGGCACCCAGCCAATGGCGTTTTAAATCTGCGGCGATAAATCTAAACATCAGAGATAATTCTCCCCGCAGAGAGGTTGATATTACGGGCTAATCTGGATGTCAGCCGGTCATCATGCGAAGCAATGATGGTGGTGCATTTTTCCTGCACCGCCAGCTCTAAAATAAGACTGCCGACGGAAGCACCATTTTCCTTATCCAGACTGGCTGTCGGCTCATCCGCAATGATGATGGCAGGTTTGCGCAGCAAGGCACGGGCAATTGCCACGCGTTGCATTTCCCCGCGCGACATCAGTTGCACCGCTTGATCCGGCCGCGTCAGCCCCACCCGCTCCAGCAATTCATGGGCGCGGATCGCCGCTTGCTTATCCGCACCTCCGGCCAAACGCAGCGGCAGCAGAATATTTTCCAGCGCTGACAAGCCGTCAAAGAGATAAAAATCCTGCATGATAAGGCCGATATGTTGCCCCCGCCAGCGATCAGCCGCGATTTCAGACAACTGATTAATGACCTGCTCACCCCAGCGCACCACGCCTTTTTGCGGGCGGGCAAGACCGCTGATAATATTGATAAAAGTGCTTTTACCCGAACCGGACGCACCAGTGAGCCCCACCACCGCACCATTGGCAATGTCCAAATGGTCAATTTGCAAAGCGGGTTCGGAAAGCCCTTTAAAATTCACGCTGATATTTTCTAAAACCAGCTGCATATCAGGCAACCTTGTAGCGTGCATCACGCAGGCGCAGCAGGCTGACAAAACCGGTTTCCGGATCTGTCCACGAGCCGACTTCCAGTTTGCCCGTCACTTCAATCATCGTTGAAGGCTGCACAAAGGTTTGTTTTTTGTCGAGATAGACCACCAGAATATTGTCCGGCCAATCCGCATCGGACGAGCAGAAAGGACAGATCGACATCGGAATTTCGGTAAGCACAAAAAAGTCGGCTTCAGCTTTCAAAGGAGGTGCCATAAAACCGCCCATCACCACTTTTTCGCCGTTGAGGGATTTGACCTTTTCAGAAAATTCCAAACCCAGCACGCTTACCTTACTGTAAAGCTCGGCAAAGCTTAAATTGCCTGTGGCTGCCTGTGCCTTTGGCTGGCCGGACGCGACATAAGCC